>VGFD01000289.1 GCA_016868975.1 Armatimonadota bacterium
GAGGCCGACGGCGGCGACGCCGGGGCGGTTGGCGCCTGCTCGCCGGAGGGCGGCGCGGCGGGCTTCGGACTCGACAACGGCGTGGCCTTCACCCGGCGTCCACCCGAGGGCGGCGCGGACGGCGCCGGGGCGCTGTCCCGAACGGCCTTCGGCTCGGCGATGCCGGGCGCGCGGGGCTGCACGACGAAGCCGGGGATCTTTTCCGAGGCGCCGCCCGGCGAATTCTGCAGTTTCTCCACGGCGTTCATGTTGAAGTTGGTGGGGGCGCCGCGCCCATCCACCTTGGATGCGGCGGGCGTGAACGAGGTCGGGCCTTCCGACTTCTCGGCGGCGCGCTCCACGGCGCCCTTCGTGCGCTCCGACGAGGGTCGTGGAGCCCTCGCCGTCGTGGTGGTCTCGCGCACGGCCTTCGGCTCGGCGATGCCAGGCGCGCGGGGCTGCACGATGAATCCGGGGATCTTTTCCGAGGCGCCGCCCGGCGAATTCTGCAGCTTCTCCACGGCGTTCATGTTGAAGTTTGTGGGGGCGCCGCGGCCATCCACTTTGGAAGCCGCGGGCGTCGGCGGCGCGCTCCACGGCGCCCTTCGTGCGCTCCGACGAGGCTCGTGGAGCCCTCGCCGTCGTGGTGGTCTCCCGAACGGCCTTCGGCTCGGCGATGCCGGGCGCGCGGGGCTGCACGATGAATCCGGGGATCTTTTCCGAGGCGCCGCCCGGCGAGTTCTGCAGCTTCTCCACGGCGTTCATGTTGAAGTTTGTGGGGGCGCCGCGGCCGTCCACCTTGGATGCGGCGGGGGTGAAGTCCTGAGAGGATCCGAGCTTCGCGCTGACCGACTTCACGGTGGTGCGAAGCGCTTCGTCACTGCTGATGACGGGCGCCGGACGGCTCTTCCGCTCGGTGGCCCGGGTCGTCGCGGGCTCCGCTTCAGCCGCCTTTCGTGCCGGGGGGCGGTGGTCTCACTCGCGGCCCTGGCCAGGGCCTGCGCGTTGTTGGAGCTCTTGCTGAGACGATCCATGTCGATTTCTCCCTCTCTGTACGGCGCCTCCCCACGGCATGTGCCAACGTTGCGCCTCGATTCAGTATACTGGGAAGCCGCCGGCCCGACTATTGATCCCCCGACCCAAACGTCCCGGGCCCATGGTCTTAGCTTAGTGGTCCGCGGCGCAAGTCTGATCATGAATTGGAGCCCCGGGCGCGGACCACTAAGCCCCAAATCGGTTTGATCGTGTCGCGCGCCACGCCCGGGTCAGTCGTCGTCCCGTAAGGCGAAGCTACTTGTGTCGCGCGCCACTTAGTAATTTCGAACTACCCCTCGCGATCGGGCCGATCGGGGCCCGCCGGGGAAGGATTACCCGAACCCCGCTGCCAAGTGAAGGCCGCGCCGCGTATCGGCGCCATTCCAGGCTCCTCGGAGGCTCTCATGGAAACCCGCACCACGCTGGAAGGCGCCCGGCTGCTGCCCGGCGTGTCCCTCGAGCACGTCGGAACCCGCCACGCGCACCACGATCCCCAGGCCGAGGCCCGCGAGCCCCGGCTGATCCGCGGGCGGGCGCTGATTTTCTGGGATCCCGATAAGCCCGAACAGAAGCGGCACGCCATCGACACCGACCAGATCACCCCCACCACGGATTGCGTCTCCGAGAGCCTGGAGCTGCTTGACGAGCGCTGGAAGGCCGGCGCGTTCCGCCATCTCATGCCGGACTTTCGCAAGCGCGTGCACGGCGGCGAGAATTTCGTGATCGCCGGCGACCGCTTTGCCATCGGCTCCTCCCGAGAAATGAGCCCGGCCGGACTCAAGGGCGTGGCCGAGGAAGCCGGCCTGGAAATGGTCATCATCTGCGGGCACAACATGGGGGATATTTTCCGACGCAACGCATTTAATCTCGGCCTCCACGTGGTGCAGGCGCCGGATGCCATGGACGAGGCGCGCGACGGCCACGTCCTAACCTTTGACCCCGGCACCCGGGTGATCACCAACGAGACACTCGGAAAATCCTACGAGCCGATTCCCCTGACCCCTAAAGAAGAGGAAATCCGCAAAAGCGGCGGCATTTTCCACGTCGGGCGCCGCGCGTTTCTCGACTCGGTGAAACATCTCCCCCGCATCGAGTGGCCGGACGCCGACACCGCGAAAAAACTCACCACCACGCAGCAGATCGCCTGGGCGCACCGCGTGAACAAGGAGGCCCAGGTCGCGCCGGGCACCACGCTGTGCCTCTATGGGGATCTCTTCCCGGCGTCGGACGGCACCGGCCCGTTTGCCATCCACACCTTCAATCAGATCACCGGCGGCGACACGATTTATCCGCGGCGCGCGGCCATCGCCAACGATCATTTCGTATTCACCGGTCACGAGGCGGACGACCGGCAGACGGAAATTTCCCGCGCCTTCGCCGAGAAATACGGCATGCGCAAGCCGTATTTCGCGACGCCCGGCGACGGCATCTTCCACTTCTATTTTCCAGAGCAGGGCCTCATCGTGCCCGGCGGATTCTACCCGGGCGCCGACTCGCACAGCCGCGCGTACGGCGCCTACGGGGCGGTGGGAATCGGCGTGGGCAGCACCACGCTGGGCCACGGATGGGCGACCGGCTACGTCTACTTCACGATGGCCCGGCAGCGCCGCGTGCGCTTCACCGGAAAACTGCAGCCCTGGGTGGGCGGCAAGGACATCGTGCTGGCGCTGCTGCACCGCTGGGGAGCCGCGCAGGCCCAGGGAATGAGCGTCGAGCTGGTGGATGCCAACCGCCAGCTTCCCCTGGTGTATCGCAACACGATTGCCAACATGATGGCCGAAGCCGAGGCGCTCAACGGGATTTTCGCGCCCGACGAAATCACCACCCGATGGTTCGCGGAACGCGGCATCGAAATGCCTTATCCCGTATTGCAGCCGGGCGCTGAAGCGCACTACGAGATCGACGAGGACCTGGACCTGACCGCGGTGCGGCCCATGATCGCGAAGCCGTTCAGCCCGGGCAACGCGCATGCGGCCGATGAGGTGGCGAAGGAGCGGCTTACCTTCAACAAGGCGCTCATCGGGTCGTGCACCAACGGCTCCTACGACGACCTGCTGCACGCCGCGCTGGTCATCAACCAGGCCCGCGCGCACGGCATGGACCGCGTGGCGAAGGGCACCGAGTTTGTCATCTTCCCCGGCTCGCGCCTGGTGAAGCAGCACATGGAGGACGCCGACCCGCGCCTGGGCGGACAGTCCATTGCGTCGGTGTTCCGCGCGGTGGGCGGTCAGATTCGCGACTCCTGGTGCGGACCGTGCTTCGGCCAGGGGGCGGACGCCCTGCAGCCGGGCCAGCGGGCCATCACCACGTTCAACCGGAACTGGCAGAACCGAATGGGCGTCGGAGGGGAAGGCTTCCTGGCCAGCCCGGCGGTGGTGGCGGCTTCCGCCCTCGCAGGGTACATGGCGCCGCCCTCAGAGCTGGGCATCGCCTGGGACGCCGAGATGTTTGAGCCGTAGCCTGTTTCGGCCAGGTCGGCGCCGTTACGCCGTCTTCAGTTACGCCGTCTTCAGTTACGCCGTCTTCAGTTACGCCGTCTTCAGAAAGTAGTGAGGACGGCCGACACGGAGTGCGGGGTGGTCTGAGCACCGCGGGCGTATCTGATCTGGTACGACGAGGAGCGCAATCCCTGAGCACGGCCAGATCGCGCCCGTGTCGGAAGCCGCATTAGAAGACGATCTGCCGAAAACAGGCTCGACCAGGAGAACCTGGTGGGTGGGACGAACACCCCGCGCTTATATTTGCCGAGTTTTTGGAGGAGACATGACCCCAGCAGTGACAACCCCGAAGAAGAACGATTTCAAGGTAGCCGATCTCTCGCTCGCCGAGTGGGGGCGCAAGGAAATCCAGATGGCCGAGAAAGAGATGCCCGGCCTGATGGCGCTCCGCGCCAAGTACGGCAAGAGCAAGCCCCTGACGGGCGCGCGCGTGGCCGGCTGCCTGCACATGACCATCCAGACGGCGGTCCTCATCGAGACCCTGACGGAGCTGGGCGCGAAAGTCCGCTGGTCGTCGTGCAACATCTATTCCACCCAGGACCACGCCGCGGCCGCCATCGCCGCCGCCGGCATCCCGGTGTTCGCCTGGAAGGGCGAGTCCCTCGAGGACTATGACTGGTGCATCGAGCAGACGCTGCACTTCGACGGCGAACCGCTCAACATGATCCTCGACGACGGCGGCGACCTGACGCTGCTGGTGCACAACAAGTATCCGGAATTCTTCAAGCACATCCGAGGCATCACCGAAGAGACCACCACCGGCGTGCACCGTCTCTACGAGATGCACCGCGACGGAAAATTGCTGGCCCCGGCCATCAACGTCAACGACTCGGTGACCAAGTCGAAATTCGACAACCTGTACGGCTGCCGCGAGTCGCTGGCCGACGGCGTCAAGCGCGCCACCGACGTGATGGTGGCCGGCAAGATCGCGGTCATCGCCGGCTACGGCGACGTGGGCAAGGGCTGCGCGCAGTCGCTTCGCGGCATGGGCGCCCGCGTGCTGGTCACCGAGATCGATCCGATCATCGCGCTGCAGGCCGCCATGGAAGGCTACCAGGTGGTCACCATGGAGGAGGCCGCGCCGATGGGCGACATTTTCGTCACCGCGACCGGCTGCTTCGACGTGATCCGCGCCGAGCACATGCAGAAAATGAAGGATCAGGCGATTCTCTGCAACATCGGCCACTTCGATTCGGAAATCCAGATCAAGTGGCTTGAGGAAAACACCACCGAAGAAAACGTCAAGCCGCAGGTCGACAAATTCCGCTTCAAAGACGGCCGCGAGCTGATCGTGCTGGCGCGCGGACGCCTGGTGAACCTGGGCTGCGCGACGGGCCATCCCTCGTTCGTGATGTCGTGCTCGTTCTCTAACCAGGTGCTGGCCCAGATCGAGCTGTGGGAGAAGACGAAGAATTATCCCATCGGCGTGTACGTGCTGCCCAAAAAGCTGGACGAGGAAGTCGCGGCGCTGCACCTCGCCAAGCTCGGCGTGAAGCTGACGAAGCTCACCCCCGAGCAGGCGAAGTACCTGGGCGTTTCCCAGGAGGGGCCCTTCAAGCCGGAGTTCTACCGGTACTAGAAGGCCCCGCCCTGGAAAAGAGCCGCCTTCACGGGCGGCTCTTTTTTTGTTGCCCTTCGCTAACCGGACTCTTTGGATCTCTTAATCGAGATTGACTGGATGTTAACATCTGTCCAGGGCATGATGGTGTCGAGCAGATTGAAAGGGGTTTTACCTGATGCGAATTCTTCTGAGCCTCGCCCTTTGCCTGACCCTCCTGGCCGCCGCCCTGCCGGTGCAGGCGAGCGACATGCCCCTGACGGAGAGCCTCATTGCGGCTTCCGCCGCGCCGGTGGAAGCGCAGAGCGAGGTGACATCCACGCAGGTCTACCTGACCGGGTCCCGTTTCTACACCGACACCAGCGTCGGCGGCTACATGCGGACCTACACGGCCGGGTCGGAGACGTCCGCGCTGGTCAACGCGACCGCGACGGCCGACCAGAAGGCCGCCTACGCATCGTTCCGCAACGCGATTTTCTCCTGGCCGAGCAGCGCCCAGGTGTTCCAGCAGGCGCAGATCGCCGGCACGACGTCCATCGTGGACCGCGACGGCGCCATCCTCGGACAGCTTGACACCAACAGCATCTTCGGCAGCGGCCTGGCGGGGATGAACTACCTCGGCAACCCGTGGGGCAACGGCGACTACAACAAAGCCTTCATGGGCCCGTCCTTCGTGACCATCACCGACCGCAGCGGCGTCGAACACCAGCTTGAGATCGTGGCCTTCGTGGCGGTGTCCCCCATCATCATCGACCTGGGCGGCGAGGGCCGTCCCGACGTCGACCAGGGCGAGTGGCGCCCGCACGCCGGCCGCTTCAACGTCCACCGCGCCCGGCTGTTCGACATCGACGGCTGCGGCGAGGCGGATCTGACCGAGTGGGTCGGCCCGAAGAGCGGCATCCTGGTGGCGCCCATCAACGAGGTGAAGGTCCAGGGCGGCCAGCAGCTGTTCGGCACCGCGCTCGGCTACGTGGACGGCTACCAGAAGCTGGGCCAGCTGCGCGACCGCAACAACGACAACAAGATCAGCGGCGACGAGCTGGCCGGGCTGCAGGTGTGGGTGGACGCCAACGAGGACGCCTTCTGCCAGCCCGACGAGCTGAAGAGCCTCGACGAGATCGGCCTGACCGAGCTGAGCACGCGCCACGACGCCTTCCGCTCGACCTGCGTCATCCGCGGCAAGAACCGCCTCACCTGGGACTGGTGGCCGACGGTCGCCAAGGTCCGCCCGGTGGTCTCGCGGTGAGACTCCCTCAAATCCGGCTTGACGGCCTGCTCCGCTGCCTGTTCCCACCGGTGCCTGGCAGGCTCGTCATCCTGGCCGCCGCACTCTGCTGCGGCCTTCTTGTTTCCCGCGTGGAAGCGGCGCCGAAAGTGAAATGGACGGCGACACTGCAGAAACTGGTCGATCCCCAGATGGTCGTGGGAGTGCGGACCGCGGCCGGGCGGGTGTTCCTGGTGGAGCATCGGTCTGGGAAAAATCCCCGCTTGCTGGTGTTCAGCGACGCGGGCAAGGTGCTGTTCGACCGTGAGATTCCCGCCGCGCTGGTTTCGGCGTTCGCGCCGACCGCCGACGGCAAGAAAGTGTTCGCGGTGGCGGGGTACGGCGCGACGGCATTGCTGATCGACGTGGAGACGGGCAAGTCGGTCACCGCGTACACCCGCGACCGCGAGGACGGCTTCCGTTTCACGCCGCCCATCGGCGTGCGCGCGGTGGACGGCGGGATCTGGACGCGCGGCTTCTTTCTGGTCAGGGGCAGCAACCTCGGCGACTTCCTGGTGGCCATGACGCCCTCGGAAAACACCGAAATCGAGCGCAAGCTGGACATCACCGCGCTGGCGCGCCGCGCGAAGGTGCCGGGACAACTGCTCAGCCTCGCGCCGGCCGGGGACG
>VGFD01000290.1 GCA_016868975.1 Armatimonadota bacterium
AGGCGGTTGGACGCGAAGAGAGCCATCGCGCCGCCCAGGATGAGGATGAGCGCGAACGCCGCGCCGCGCCCGATCATTCTTCCCCGCGGTTTCTTGCCGCCGCGAGCACTTCCTGCGCCAGCGTCTCCGGGTCGAGGACGCGTCGCGACAGAGGCCATCCGGCGTCGCGCAGCCGGCCCGCGAGCGCGGCCACCGCGGGGGGCTGCAGACCGGCCGGAGGATCGGTCAGGACGTCGCGGGCCGGCCCGTCCGCCACGATCCTCCCCTCCTCCAACACCACGACGCGGTCCGCCAGCGCGGCCACGATGTCGATGTCGTGGCTGGTGAAGATCAGCGTCTGCTCCGCGTCGCCGCGCATTCCCTCAAGGACCTCGAGGAGCGCCGCGCGGCCTTCCCCGTCGAGCCCCACGGTCGGCTCGTCGAGGACCAGCACGGCCGGCTTGCAGGCCAGCACCCCGGCCAGGGCCACCCGCCGCTGCTCGCCCCCGCTCAGGGTGAACGGGCTACGCTCGGCCATCTCCGGCGCGCCCAGCGATACGCGCGCAAGGGCGTCCGTGGTGACCCGCTCGACCTCATCGCTCGGCCAGCCCAGGGCGCGCGGCCCAAACGCCACGTCGCGCCGCACCGTCTCCTCGAAAAGTTGCTGCTCGGCCATCTGGAACAGCATGCCGATGCGTCCCTCCACGAAGACCCGCCCGGCGGTGGGCTGGAGAAGGCCGTTGAAGTGCTGCAGCAGCGTCGTCTTGCCTGAGCCGGTGCGGCCGAGAAGCGCCACCCGCTCGCCGCGAGCGACGCGCAGGGAAATCCCGTGCAGCACCGGCTGACGCAGCGGCGTGCCTTCCATGTAGGTGAAGGAAACGTCCTCCAGGCGCAGCACGTCGGCCCCGGTCGCCAACGCCACGGCCGACGCCTCCGCGCGCGCCACCTCCGCAGCCGGCGCCGCAATCGCGGACAGCATGGTGGCGGCCTCCTGCGGCGTGCGCACGAACGGTGTGGGAACCGCGATTCCGGCGCTCTGCAGCCGCATGAGGCAGCAGACCAGGGGAGGGACGGCGAGAAATCGCTCGCCGCGGGCCACCGCATCGGCAAGCGCGATCCCCGGGGCAGCGTCGCGCGCCACGCGGCCTTTGTCGAGCACGATGACCCGGCTCGCCTCCAAGGCCTCCTCCACGGAATGGGTCACCAGCACGACGGTCATGCCGCGCTCTCGATGGAGCGCCCGCAGCGTGCCCATCACTTCCGCGCGGCCACTGGCGTCAAGCATCGCGGTAGGCTCGTCGAGCACCATCACCCGCGGCGCCATCGCCAGGATGGAGGCGATGGCGACGCGCTGCTTCTGGCCGCCGGACAGGTGCGCGGGGCTGTGCCCGCGGTGGGCGGTCATGTTGACGGTGGCCAGCGCCTCGTCCACCCGCCGGCGGATCTCCCCGGGCGGCAGGCACAGGTTCTCGGGGCCGAAGGCGACCTCTTCATCGACCACGGTGGCCACGATCTGATGGTCCGGGTTCTGGAAGACCATGCCCACCCGCTCGCGGATGGGAAAGACGTTGTCCGCGACGCGGGTGTCCATGCCGGCGATCAGCACCTCGCCCGACGTGGGGGTGAGGAGCGCGTTCAGATGCTTGGCCAGGGTGCTCTTGCCGCTACCGTTGGCGCCCATCACGGCAACAAACTCCCCGTCGTCGATGCGCAGGCTCACGCCGTCCAGCACCCTGGGGCCGTCCCCGATGACGTGGCACACGTCTCGCAGTACGATACTCATCACGTGAAAAAAGGGACTCGCGGGCGCGACTGCCCACGAATCCCTTTGGACGGCGCGCCGTCGGTTATACCAGCTCCAGCAGCACCATCGGGGCGCCGTCACCCTTGCGGGTGCCCAGCCGGGTGATGCGGGTGTAGCCGCCGCGGCGCTCTTCCTGGCCGGGCTCCTCGATGTAGCGCGTGGCGATGTGGTCGAAGAGCTGGCGCGCGACGGTGCGGTCGCGGGCGGCACTCTTCGGATCATCGGGATCGCGGCGGCTGTACACCTTGGCCAGGACGCGGCGCTTGTGCACGACGTAGCCCTTGTTCGGGTCGTCCTTTTTCTTGGCCGCCTTCTTGGCTTCCTCAATGATGCTTTCCACGTACTTCGTGACTTCCTTGGCACGAATCGCCGTGGTCTCGATGCGCTTGTGCTCGAGCAGCGACGTGGCCAGGTTGCGGAGCATCGCGATGCGGTGTCCGGTCAGGCGGCCCAGGCGGCGCGAGCGTACTGCATGTCTCATTGTCGTAACTCCCTAATGTTGTGGCGCTGCTATTCGGTGGGAAGCGACGTCCGCAGGCCGAGTCCGAACTCCACCAGCTTGTCCTTGATCTCGTCTAGCGACTTCTGGCCAAAGTTCTTCAGCTTCATGACGTCTTCTTCGGTGTACTGCTGGAGGTCGCCCACCGTGCGGACGCCGGCCCGCTTCAGGCAGTTGAGCGAGCGCACCGACAGGCCGAGGTTTTCGACCGGCATGTCCAGGATCGACGCTTCCTTCTTCTCTTCGAAGACCGGCTCGACCACTTCGGGCCGCTGCAGGTTGGAGAACAGGTCCAGACGGTTCTGGAGAACGCGGGCCGCCGTGCTGACCGCCTCGTAAGGCAGGATGGAGCCGTCGGTGGTCACCTCGAGAATCAGGCGATCGTAGTCGGTCTTCTGGCGCACGCGGGTGTCTTCCACCACGTAGTGCACCTGGCGGATGGGGGAAAACAGGCTGTCCACCGGGATCAGGCCGATAACCTGCTCCTGGCTCATCTGCTTCTCGGCGGGGACGTAGCCGATGCCGCGCTCGATGTAGATGTCCATGATCAGCTTCGCGCTGCGGTCGGTCAATTCCGCGAGGACGAGGTCGGGATTGAGGATCTCGACCTCGGGGTCCGGGAGGATGTCGGCGGCGGTCACCGGCCCCTCGCCCTGCGCCTCGAGTCGGAGCACCTTGCGGCGGTCCGCGTGCAGCTTGAGGTTAAGCTTCTTGATGTTGAGAATGATCTCGGTGGTGTCTTCCGCCACGCCCGGGAGGGTGGAGAACTCGTGCAGCACGCCGTCAATCTTGACGTGCGTCACCGCCGCGCCGGGCAGCGACGAGAGCAGCACGCGGCGCAGCGAGTTGCCCAGGGTCGTGCCGAAGCCACGCTCCAGCGGCTCGATCACGAACGTGTTCTCTCCAAGGTAGTCGATTCTCGGCTCGACGATTTCGGTCATTTCTTGAACTCCTTAATACATGCCAGAAACGGCAGCCTTTGTGAAAGGCTGCCGCTCGGGGGAAGAAACTAGCGAGAGTAGAACTCGACGACCAGCTGCTCGTTGACGCTGGCGCCTTCGATCTCCTCGCGGGCCGGCAGGGCGAGCACCTTGCCGCGGTAGTTTTCGGCGTCGATTTCCAGCCACGAAGGCAGGCTGCGCGAGCGCTTGTTCTCAAGCCCGCTCTGCACGTTGGCCAGGAAGGCCTTGTACTTCTCAGCGTTCTTGTCTTCCTTGGACTTCTGCTTGAGCGCGACCTCATCACCAGGGCGCACCAGGAACGAGGCGATGTCGACCTTGCGGCCGTTTACCCGCACGTGCCCGTGCGCGACGATCTGACGCGCCGCCGCGCGCGAGCCGGCGAAGCCCATGCGGTACACGATGTTGTCGAGACGGCGCTCGAGGATGCGCAGAAAGTTCTCGCCAACGACGCCCTTCTGCTTCTCGGCCTTCTCGAAATAATTGCGGAACTGGCGCTCGTTGATGCCGTAAATGCGGCGCAGCTTCTGCTTCTGACGGAGCTGAATTCCGAACTGCGAAACTTTCTTGCGGCCCTGGCCGTGCTGTCCCGGCGGATAGGCGCGACGCTCCACCGCGCACTTAGGGGTGAAGCAGCGCTCGCCTTTGAGGAAAAGCTTCTCGCCTTCCCGACGGCAGAGGCGGCAGACAGGCCCGTTATATCTGGCCAAAGTCCTGGATCCTCCAATTCTGATCCCCCAGCAGCCATTGCTGGGACCAAGTGGCGCGCGACACCCGTCGCTTGCCCTCAAAGTAAACGCTCACCCACCAGGTGTCGCGCGACACGATCAACAGATGGGGCCTGGTGGTTCGCGGCACACAATCCTTAACCTTCTTGAGGTTATCCGCCACGAACTACCAAGACATTTTAGCACACGTGTCAATAGCGAGAACCGCTGGAGACGGCTCCGCTGAAAAGTCAAAACCTCGGAGAGTAACGACCCATCAAAACCGTTCTTGGCGCTCTTGGTGTCTTGGCGTCTTGGCGGTGAATGACGGAGCCGGTATCTCTCCCACTAAACGCGGCGGCGCTTCGGCGGGCGGCAGCCGTTGTGCGGGATGGGCGTGCAGTCCTTGATCAGGTTGATCTCCAGACCGGCGGCCTGCAGCGAGCGGATGGCCGCCTCGCGTCCGGCGCCCGGACCCTTCACGTAAACCTCGACCGATCGCATCCCCTGCTCCATGGCCTTGCGGGCCACGGCCTCGGCGGCGATCTGCGCGGCGAAGGGCGTGCTCTTGCGCGAGCCCTTGAAGCCCATGGCGCCGGAGCTGCCCCAGGCGAGCGTGTTGCCGTGCGGGTCGCTGATGGTGATCAGCGTGTTGTTGAACGTGGACTGGATGTGCGCCACGCCGCGCGGGACATTGCGGATGTCCTTCTTTTTGCGGGCTCCTACTTTGCGTGCCATTTATAAATTGCTCCTATTTCTTGCGCTTCGCGCCGACGGTACGCTTCGGACCCTTGCGGGTGCGCGCGTTGGTGCGGGTGCGCTGGCCTCTGCAGGGGAGGCCGCGACGGTGGCGGATGCCACGGTAGCAGTTGATCTCGACGAGGCGCTTGATATTTCCAGCGATCTCGCGGCGCAGGTCGCCTTCGACCTTGTGGTTCTTCTCGATCTCGTCGCGCAGACGAATGACTTCGTCTTCCGTCAGCTCGCGCACCTTGGTCCCCGGATTAACGCCGGTTGCTCCCAGGATTTGCTTCGCGGTCGTGCGTCCGACACCGAAAATGTAAGTGAGCGAAATCTCGATTCGCTTCTCACGGGGCAGGTCTACACCAGCAATGCGTGCCACTTTACACCTCCTCCTCTAGCCTTGAATCTGCTTGTGATTGGGATTGTCGCAGATCACCCGCACCTTGCCTTTGCGCAGGATGATCTTGCACTTTTCGCATCGGGGTTTCACCGAAGGCTTGACTTTCATGCCGCTCCTCCATAGTCCTGAGACGTCATAACTTTTCAAAGAGGGGGGCGCGGCCCCCTTGCGACCCCCCAATTGGGGTCATTTATACCTGTATGTGATCCGGCCTCGGCTCAGATCGTAGGGCGAGAGTTCGACGGTGACGCGGTCCCCAGGGAGAATGCGGATGAAGTTCATCCGTATCTTGCCTGAGACGTGCGCCAGGACCTTGTGGCCGTTCGGCAACTCCACGCGGAACATTGCGTTGGGGAGAGCCTCCGTAACAGTTCCTTCGACCTCTATGGCTTCACCCTTAGCCAAGACCTGAATTCACCTCAGCTCTGTTCTCAGAATGCTAGTCGTCGGGCAGCGTCAGGATGATCGGCCCGTTCTTGGTGATGGCGACGGTGTGCTCGAAATGAGCAGACAGGCTGCCGTCTTCCGTCACGATCGTCCAGTTGTCCCGTTTCATCAGGACTTTGTGCGTCCCGTAGTTTACCATAGGCTCTATGGCAAGCACAAGTCCCGTTCGCAATTTGGGTCCGTGGCCCGCCGGGCCGTAATTGGGCACCTGCGGCTCCTCGTGCAGATTGCGTCCGATGCCGTGCCCGACCAGGTCGCGCACGACCGAGTAGCCGTGCCCCTCCACGTGGTTCTGCACGGCATTGGAGATGTCGTACAGGTGGCCCCCGGCCAGGCACTTTTCAATTCCCTTGAAGAGCGACTCGCGGGTGACCTCGAGCAGGCGCTGGGCCTTATCCTCGATCCTGCCAACCGCGACGGTGCGCGCCGAGTCGGAATACCAGCCCTTCCAGATGACGCCCATGTCGAAGCCGACGATATCGCCGTCCTTGAGCTTCCGGTTGCCCGGAATTCCATGCACCACCTCGTCGTTGACCGAAATACACACCGTCTTGGGAAATCCCCGATATCCCTTGAAGGCGGGCACCGCGCCCTGCTTGCGGATGAAGTCCTCGGCGAGGCGGTCCAATTCGCCGGTCGTCATTCCGGGCTGCACGGTCCGGGCAAGAAGATCCAGCGTCTGACCCGTAATACGGCCAGATTCGCGCATCAGCTGAACCTCGTTGTCGGACTTGTACTCGATCATCTCACCGTGCGCTTACTCGCGCGTGCCCTCCTCGACCATGCGCGCCAGGATGGCGGTCACTTCGTCGACCGGCAGCTCGCCGTTGATCGAGCGAACCAGCCCGTTGGCGCGATAATAATGGATGAGGGGCTGGGTCTGGCTGTCGTAGACCTGCAGCCGCCGCCGGATGACTTCCTCGCGGTCGTCCTCGCGGTGGATCAGCTCGCGTCCACACTGGTCGCAGATTCCCGCACGCCTGGGCGGATGGTTCTTCAGATGGTAGGTCGCCCCGCAGTTCAGGCAGCAGCGGCGCAGGCTGTTGCGCTCCACGACGGTGTCGGCGGACACCTCGAGGGCGACCACCAGGTTGAGAGGGCGCTCCATCATCTCCAGAATGCCGTCCAGCGCCTGGGCCTGTGGCATCGTGCGGGGAAAACCATCGAGGAGAAAGCCGCGTTCGCAGTCGTCCTCGCGCAGGCGGCGGTCAATCAGACCGATGATGAGGTCGTCGGGAACCAGCTCGCCACGCTTCATATAGCCGTCCGCCTTGAGTCCCAGGGGCGTGCCCTGGGCCGCGGCTTCGCGGAGGATGTTGCCGGTGGAAATCTGCGGAATGCCA
>VGFD01000291.1 GCA_016868975.1 Armatimonadota bacterium
CAATTACGACGGAACGCCGAACCAGCCGCGGGTGTACGAGCTGCGCAACGTCTCGGGGACGTACCGCGCGGGCACGGCCACTCAGTTCAGCGCCTTCGTGGACGCGGGCGCCGCGGTGGCTGACGGCGCCCAGGCGCGCGTCTCTTACGACTTCAACGGCGACGGGACGTTCGACCGCGTGGAAACCTACGCGTACTTCGCCACCAACGACCTGCCCGGCTGGGAGGAGTACACCCAGACGCGCGGCCTGAAGTCCGCCTCGGGCGCCTACGCCAACCTCGTGGGCGGGACGGTGAAGGTCGAGCTATGGGCGGCCATCGGCACCCACCCGCTGAACGTGCGGGTGGATGCCACGACCACGCAGGGCGCGCAGAGCCGGGTCAAGATCCCGTACGCCGTGCCGTAGTTTCCCCCGCCCGACAGCGGTGTCGTCGGGTCCACGGCTGGGCCCGACTGCGGCGGCGTCGGGTCCACGGCTGGGCCCGACTGCGGTGTCGTCGGGTCCACGGCTGGGCCCGACTGCGGTGGGGTCGGGTCCACGGCTGGGCCCGACTCCCATGCTTGCCATGCTTGCGCGGTTTGTTGCGCCCAGGGCCGTCGTGTGGTACGATACGCGGAACTCTTCCCCGGAAAGCAGTCGTCTGTACCCCCCATGCAGCCTGGAGCCATCGTTCAAACCGTCCAGCCCGAGAGCCCCGCCGCGCGGGCCGGGATCATGCCCGGCGACGCCATTGTGCGCATCGGCCGCAAGCGGATCATGGACATCCTCGACTACATGTACCTGACCGCGGCGCCCACGATTTCGATGGAGATCGACCGTGCCGGGCGCCTGTTCAACGTCCGCGTGAGCAAGCAGGAGGAAGGCGAGTCGGTCGGCATCGTGCTGGAAGACGAGCTGGTGGACGGCATCCGCCGCTGCCGCGCGAAGTGCGACTTCTGCTTCCTCGACCAGATGCCGCGGGGATATCGCGAGACGCTGTACGTGAAGGACGACGATTATCGTCTTTCTTTCCTGCACGGAAATTTTGTCACGCTGACCAACCTCGACGACGAGGACTGGACGAAAATCCGTAAAATGCACCTGACGCCGATGAACATCTCGGTGCATGCCACGAACCCCAGGGTGCGCCGGCAGATATTAAAGAATCCCCAGTCGGAGCGGATTCTTGACGACATGAAGCGGCTCGCGAAGTGGGGCATTGAGATGCACACCCAGATCGTGGTGCAGCCCGGCCTTAACGACGGCGAAGAGCTGGACCGCTCCATACGAGAAATAGCGGCATTTTATCCGGACGTCCTCACGCTTTCGGTCGTGCCGGTGGGGCTCACCAAGTGGCGCGATTCGTGCAACCCGGTATACCCGGTAACGCGGGAAATGGCCCTCGAGACCATCGCCCACGTCAAAGGGTATCAGCGGATGTTTGAGGAAGATCTCGGATTCCCGTTCGTGTACTTGAGCGACGAATATTACCTGCTGGCCGGCCACCCGTTTCCGCCGCACGCGCACTACGGGGATTATCCCCAGCTCGAGAACGGCGTGGGACTGTGCCGGCTGCTCATTACCGAATTCAACCGACGGCGCCGCTACTTGCCCAGCGAACTGGACAAGCCGCGCCGCGTGCTGCTGGTGACCGGCGCATCCGGAGGGCAGGTGTTGCCGTCCATCGTGGAGCGGCTCAACCAGATTCATAATTTGGAAGTCCGCCTGGTGGTGGTGCCCAATGATTTTCTAGGCCACTCGGTAACGGTGGCCGGCTTGCTGGGCGGTCGCGACATGCTGGCCGCCATGCAGCGCGCGGGGGAGGCCGACGCGGCGCTCATTCCCGCGGTATCGCTGCGAGAAGGAGATGACGCGGTGTTCTTGGACGATTTCAGGCTCGACGACATGCGGAAGGCGCTGCCCTTCCCGGTCATTCCCACGGATGGACGCGGCGCGGCGCTGATTGCGGCCGTGCTGGGACGTCCGCTGCAGTCCTGGCGGGTGGCGGCGTGAGCCCCGCGCCGGGCGGAAAAAAGGCGGCTGGAGCGCGGCGTGGTGCCAGCCGCAAGGCCGCGCCTGGTGGAACGGCGTATGGGAAACCCGGCGGGGCCCGGTCGCCGGGCGGGCCAGCGCGGAAATCCGCGGGCGGGCCAGCACGGAAATCCGCCGGCGGGCCAGCACGGAAATCCGCGGGCGGACCAGCAGGGAAATCCGCGGGCGGACCAGCACGGAAATCCGCCGGCGGGCCTGCGCAGAGGTCGCCCGGTGCGCCAGCGCGGAAAGCCGACAGTGCGGCGCGGAAGTCCGGCCTTGCGCCGGCACGGGAAACAGCGAGTGCGCCGGCACGGGAATCAGCAAGCGCGCTGGTACGGGAGTCAGCAAGTGCGCCAGCGCGGAAGTCCGCCAGTGCGCTGGCGCGAAACCCTGCCCGATCGGCGGCCACCAAAACCGGCGCGCCCTTTCGCAAGACCGGCGGCGTGCCGGACGTCGAGCGCAGGCGGCCCACCGGCCGCAAGACAGAGGGCGGGCGGGGACGAGGGCGCCGCGACGTTCCCCAGGAGGGCGAGGATTATTTTCCGGATATTCCGGCCCGCGTCGGCGAATTGCCCGTCGTGGCCATTGTGGGCCGACCCAACGTAGGGAAATCGGCGCTGTTTAACCGCCTCGTCGGGGAGCCGATCTCCATCGTGGAGGACGAGCCGGGCGTCACCCGCGATCGAATTTATGCGGAAACTACCTGGAACGGGCGCACTTTCATCCTGGTGGACACCGGCGGCATGATCATCACCGATGCCGAGGAGATGTCCCGCAAGAGCGGCGCCTCCCTCAAGATCGATGCCTCGATGCGCGAGGAATCCCTGCGCAGCGCCATCCTAGAGCATGCCCGGCAGGCCGTGGAAGAATCCGAGCTGGTCATTTTCCTGGTGGACACCCGCGCTGGAATTCACGCGCTTGAAGAAGACATCGCGGACCTGCTGCGCAAGAGCGGGCGCCCGGTGATGCTGGTGGCCAACAAGGTCGACAACTTGAGCCGTGAGGTTGAAATCCACGAGTTTCACGGCCTGGGGCTGGGCGAGCCGTGGCCGGTGTCCGCGCTGCACGGGCTGGGCACGGGCGATCTCTTGGACGAGGTCGCCGCGCGGCTCCCGGAGACCATGGACATTCCCGCGGAAGGCGCGGTGCGGCTGGCTATTGTGGGGCGCCCCAACGTGGGCAAGTCCTCGCTGCTCAATCAACTGCTGGGTGAGGAGCGGGCCATCGTGGACTCGGTGCCGGGCACGACCCGGGATCCGGTGGATACGTTCCTGCGGGTGGGGGACGACCGCTACGTTCTAGTGGACACGGCGGGCATCCGCCGCCGCGCGCGCATGGAGGATCGCGTGGAGTTTTTCTCCGCGGTGCGCTCCGAGCGCGCGATCAAGAAGTGCGACATCGCACTCCTGCTGCTGGACGGCTCAGAGGGCGTGATCGCCCAGGACAAGCGGGTGGCCGGCGTGGTTCAGGAGGCGCGCAAGGCCATCGTGGTGGTGGTGAACAAGTGGGATATCGTCACCAATCAGCGCAGCGATGAAGAGGCGCGCCGCGAATTTGCCCGCGAGCTGTTCGCGGAGATGTCGTTCATGACGTTCGCGCCGGTAATTTTCCTGAGCGCGAAGACCGGCCGCGGCACCGAGCAGATTTTCGACGTGGCGAAGGACGTCTACGAGGAATTCTCGCGGCGCATCGAAACGTCGCAATTAAACCGCGTGATCCAGGAAGCGTTCATGATGCGCCCGCCGCCCACCTACAAGGGGGAGCAGTTGAAGGTGTACTACGCCCACCAGCGCGGGAGCAAGCCGCCGACTTTCGTGTTGCAGGTGAACAACACGAAATTGCTGCACTTCTCGTACCGGCGCTACCTGGAAAACCACATCCGCCGCGCCTTCGGTCTGGTGGGCACGCCCATCGACCTGGTGCTGCGTCCGCGCTGATCGCGCCGCGTCCACCCGCAACCTGCGCGGCGCCGCGCCCCGGGCCGCAACCACTCCTGCGCCGTCGTTACCGCGGACCGCAGCCACTCCTGCGCCCTCGTCACCGGGGGCCGCAACCACTCCTGCGCCGTCGTTACCGCGGACCGCAGCCACTCCTGCGCCGTCGTTACCGGGGGCCGCAACCACTCCTGCGCCGTCGTTACCGCGGACCGCAATCACTTTTGCGCCCTCGTCACCGGGGGCCGCAACCACTTTTGCGCCCTCGTCACCGCGCTAAGATGACGAAATGATCACATATTCGGCGATTATGCACGAAAATGTGCATCTTACGCCGAGGGGGAGGCCCTTTATGATGCTCACTCCGTGGATGACGCTGTCGCTGCTGGCGACGCTGGCGTTCCTGGCGGGCTCCATTCCCTTCGGGTTGGTGCTGGCTCGGGTCATGAAAGGCATCGACCTGCGCAATTACGGCAGCGGCAACATCGGTGCGGCGAACGCGTTTCGCGCGTTGGGCCCCATCGGCGGCACCCTGGTCCTGCTGCTGGACGGCTTCAAAGGCTGGGGGATGGTCTGGCTGGCGGCCCACCTCTTCGGCTGCCCGCCCTCGTGGATGGCCGAAGTGTCAGGGATGACGTTGGGCCTGGAGTGGATTGAGCCGACGGCTCCTCTGGCCCAGGTGGTGGTGGGTCTGGCCGCCATCATCGGGCACAACAATTCTTTGTACCTCGGCTTCAAGGGCGGCAAGGGCATCGCCACCACGTTCGGAGTGATGCTGGCCATCAGCCCGTCGGCCACGCTGGTGGCGGCCCTGGTGTGGCTGGCCGCGGTGGGCCTGACGCGATACTCGTCGGTGGGCTCCCTGTCCGCCGCGTTGGCCATCCCCATTACGCTCCATTTCCAGTGCGCGCCAAAGGAGTACGTCGCGTTCGGCCTCATCGCGTGCGCGTTCGCGTTCCTCAAGCACAAGAAGAACATCCGCAACCTGCTCCGCGGCGAAGAGCTGAAACTCGGCCGCCGCGAAGAATAACGACGCCGCGCCACGCGGCCCGCGCCATGCGGGTTATCCGGCCTGGAGCGGGATAACCCGCATGGCGCGGGGACGGTAGAATTACCAGCGCCGGGCCGGATATCCCGCACCAGGCCGAGTATCCAGCGCGGGGACGGTAGGCCCACCAGCAACTGTTGGCAGTGGCACGTTGCCACCAGCAACTGTTGGCCGTGACACGTTGCCACCAGCAACTGTTGGCCGTGACACGTTGCCACCAGCAACTGTTGGCCGTGACACGTTTCCACCAGCAACTGTTGGCCGTGGCGCGTTTCCACCAGCAACTGTTGGCCGTGGCGCGTTGCCACTCGCAACTGTTGGCCGTGGCACGTTGCCACCAGCAACTGTTGGCCGTGGCGCGTTGCCACTCGCAACTGTTGGCCGTGGCGCGTTGCCACTCGCAACTGTTGGCCGTGGCGCGTTGCCACTCGCAACTGTTGGCCGTGGCGCGTTGCCACTCGCAACTGTTGGCCGTGGCACGTTGCCACCGGCAATTGTTGGCCGTGACACGTTGCCACCGGCAATTGTTGGCCGTGACACGTTGCCACCGGCAACTGTTGGCCGTGGCACGTTGCCACCGGCAACTGTTGGCCGCCGATGCGGCGGATGAGGCCTCGCATCAAGACGTAGGGAAGCACGGCTCGCCATCTGGACCAGAAAGAAACCCTTCAGCACGGTGAGCTGGAAGATCAAGTCGACTACGCAGGCGCAGATGAATAATCTGGAAAGCGAGCGCCATGCGCGGAGCAGCAAGGCCGCTTGTCAGTGGCGCGCCGCAAGAACAAGAAACGCGGGCCGATCCTCGCGCGCATCGCGCAGCCCGTCCTTGAGCGCCAGCAAGAACGCCATAGTCGACTGTATCAAGATCCCTGCGTGCATCGGTCCGGACAGCCGCTCGATCATGTCGCGATCAAACATCTGAACGATTTCAATCATGATAACTGCATTTTCACGGTTAACCGCGCAACGGGTGGTAATATTACCAGCCAGTGCGTGGTTAACCATACATAACGTGGTAACCTCAGACCTCGTAGTACCGCTCAAGGCGAGGAACGAACGCTGCTCCCAACGAGCGGTACTCGTCGCTATCCGGTGTAGGAATGGCAAGCACGGCGTCGATGAACTCCCGTGGCGGCAGGTACCGGTGCGCGCGAACGTAGTGGTCGATCATCACAGGCGCGACATACAAAACGGTTTCCGACGGGACGAAGATCTCGCCGCTCCGGCGAAAATCGGCGCAGAGCTCACAGGTGTGGAACCCCGCCGCGACGACGTAAGGTTGAATGAGGGCCCTGCCACGCTGGTCCACGTGAATCATCGGGCGCTCGATAAAGTCGCGTGTCGTGTCGCCCTTGGAGATGGCGTTTCGAGAAGACAACCAGCCGACCGCACGAATGAAATCGGGTGGCGTGTCGCCCCTGGGGATGGCGTTTCGAGAAGACAACCAGCCGACCGCACGAATGAAATCGGCGCGGATGATCTTCCCGGTCAGGATAATCCATCCAACGCCCTACACCGCCAGCTCGGGATTCGTCTGCCTGCCATCCGCGGCTGGCCTGGCGACCGGCTCCTCATTGGCCGACGGCCAGAACAGGCGCTCCACGCGGCGGACCATGCGCATCCAGAATTGCTCGCGCACCTGCATGGGCTTCACCAGGATCGTGTACAGCCCCAGGCGGCGGCCCATCAGGATGTCGGTGAAGATCTGGTCGCCGATGATGACCGCCTCGTCGACCGACACGTCGAGCAGCTTCAGCGCCCCCCGCGCCGCGCGCCGGGGGGGCTTCAGCGCCACCCCCACGTAGGGCACGCCGAGCTGGCAGCCGAACAGCGCCACGCGATACGAACGGGTATTCGACAGAATGCAGATCTTGAGGCT
>VGFD01000292.1 GCA_016868975.1 Armatimonadota bacterium
GTCCCCGGTCAACTGGTTGGAGCGCCGAGATTCGTCGCGAGCGGCATCCGCCCCAGGTCGCGATTCTCGCCGTCGAGCATGACAGCCTCGTCGGACAGGCGGTCGAACTCCAGCCGTTCGGTGCCGGCCACCAGGGGAATGTGGATGGCGCGATCCTCGAGCCGCGGGGCGTGCGGTCCCCACAGCGCGCCATCCCAGTTGCTCTCCATGACCGCCAGGATGCGCCCGTGGCCATCGAGCGCCACGATGGAGCCGTCGTTGCCAGTCTGGGGGGCGTTGATGCGCACGCTGGAGGCGCCCTCCGGAACGGCGATCCACGAGGTCAGGCCGTCGGCCCCTTGCAGCAGGCCATCGGTCGGGAGCGCCTCTTCGAGTCGGGTGGGTACCGAGGCGATCACCATCTGCGACGGCATCCCGGCGGCCATGGCCGCGTTGCCGACGATGCCCGAAAGCGCGCCGGCGGCGAGGAAGGCCGAGGCCAGCGCGCTCCGCCAGGTGGGCGCCGGGTCGGTCTCGGGGGCCGCGGCGGCGGAGATCTCCGCGCTGTCCTGAGGCATCGCCGGGGGCTGGAGGACAGCCATCTCGCGGCGGGGAGCGCTCATCTGGGCGTAGGGGGAACGGATCCCGGAAAGGGTGGTCACGTCGTAGCGTCCTTTCAAGTCATGGCTTTTCATGATGATACGAAGGTCCCCTGAAACGCTCCGTGATTGGGCAGGAAATCACCGTGAAATTTCCTGGCCCTCGTCCGCCTGGGCAACCCCCGCCTCCTCAAACGTCGCCATCTCGGCGAGGAGGCATGACGCGGAGCGCAGGACCGGCATGGCCAGGGCGGCCCCGCTGCCTTCGCCGAGCCGCATGTCCAGCCGCAGCACGGGGTCCAGGCCCAGATGCTCGGCCAGCGCCGCATGGCCCGGCTCGGCGGAGAGGTGCCCCAAAAACATGGCCTCCCGCGCGCGGGGGCACAGGCGGGCTGCCACCGCTGCGGCGGCGGTGGCGATGAAGCCGTCCAGCACCAGGGGAACGCGGGCCCGCGCCGCGCCCAGCGCGACCCCGCACAGCAGGGCAATCTCGGCGCCCCCGACGGAGGCCAGCAGCCCCAGCGGAGTGTCGGTGCGGGCGGCGTTGACGCGCAGGGCCCGCTCGATCACCGCGACCTTGTGGGCCACGCCGGCCGCGTCCAATCCGGCGCCGCGGCCGGTGACCTCCCGCGGGGCACGACCGGTGAGCACGCTGGTGATGGCTGCGGCGGCCGTGCTGTTGCCGATCCCCATCTCGCCGATGCCCAGCATGTCCACGCCGTCCCGGGCCGCCTCCAGGGCCAGGTCGAAGCCGTCCTGGACGGTCTGGGCGACCTCCGCCGCGGACATGGCCGGACCAAGGACCATGTTGGCCGTGCCCCGGCCCTGCTTGCGGACCAGGACGGGGCCGTCGGGTGGCAGGTCGGTGGCGAGGCCGGCGTCCACGACGCGCAGGTCGATGCCGCCCTGGCGGGCCAGGACGTTGACGGCCGCCTGTCCACGGCAGTATCCGCCGACCATCTGGGCGGTCACCTCCGACGGCCAGCGACTGACTCCCTCTTCGACCACGCCGTGGTCGGCGGCCGCCACGAAGAGGCGCATGCGCGCCACGGGGGGGCTCACGCGTCCCCGCACGGCGGCGATTCGATTGGCCAGGTCCTCCAGGACTCCGAGGCTGCCGGGCGGCTTGATCAGGCGGTCCTGGCGCAGCGCGGCTTCGGCCAGCACGGCCTCGTCGAGGGGAGCGATGGAGGGCAGCGCCTCCATCCAGGGAGCGATGATCTCGTTCATGTTGATCCTCTACTCATGTTTTGGTCGCGGCGCCCACCGCGAGAACGGCCAGCACCCCGAGCCGGTTGGCGGCGCCCAGGCAGTCTCCGGTAACGCCCCGCAGGCGCCGCCAGTAATAGTATCCGCACCCGCCCACCACCGCGAGCAGGGCCAGCAGCGAGCGGTCGAGCCCGCCTTCCGGCAACAGGCAGCCGGCCGCCAGCAGGGTCGCTGTCCCCAGGACGCCCTGGCGGAGTCCCACGCGCCGCGCCACCACCCCGCCCTGTCCCTCGCTGCGGGCGTACGGGAGCCAGATGCACAGAGGGAGCGTCGTCCAGCGGCCGGCGGCCTGCGCGAAGGGCAACCACCAGGCGATCGAGTGCCCCGGCAGCGCGCACAGCAACTCGGTCTCCAGCAGCAGGAGATAGATGAGCGCCAGGCCGCCGTAGGTCCCGATGCGGCTGTCCCGCATGATGGCGAGGGTCTGCTCGCGGCTCCAGCCGCCGCCGAAGCCGTCCGCCGCGTCCGCCAGGCCGTCCTCGTGGAAGGCCCCGGTCAGGAGCGTGGCGGCGAGCAGGCCGGCGACGACGGCGAAGCGGTGCGACACGAGCGGCTCCAGCAGCAGGCAGACGGCGGCGGCCAGGGCGCCCACCAGCAGGCCGACAAGGGGGAACCAGCCGGCCGCGGCGCCGATGTCGGCCTCGGCCACGGGTTGACGCAGCCGCACCGGGATGCGGGTCAGAAACTGCAAGGCCACCAGCGGGGAGCGGAAATCCATGGCCGAAGCATGGCGGCGGGCCGTGAATCCCTCGTGAAGCCGGCGTCGGGCGCCTGTCCGGCGTGTAAACAGACGGAAACCGGTTCGACTCACGCCGGTTTCACGCTGAATTGGGTCGCCTTCCAGCCCGGGCCGGTATCCTGTGACCAAATACCGGCAGAGGTGCTTCCCGATGCAGATCAGACCCGCGATGCCTGCCACCCCACAGGCGCCCCCCGCGGCGCCGACGACACCGCTCCGCCTCAAGGACAGCGTCGTCTTATCCGAGCGGCTGCGTCCCTATCGCCCCTACGTGCCGCCGCGCGGCCTGCGCGATCCCCACGCCGGCCTGCGCCGAGCGGCGGCCGCCGCGGCTGCGGCGCTGTCCGTCACCACCACCGCCCTCAGCGCCGGCCCCGCGGCCGCGGCCATCCCCATGCTTGACCAGGGGCCGCGCGTGGAGCTCGTGGCGGCGCGCGCTTGCCTCGCGCCCCCGGCGTCCGCCACGCCGGCGGCGGTCCGCGCGTGGAAGAACCAGGTGGCGGATCGCATGCTCGAGCGGGGACGCCCGGTTGCCGAGGAGACGCGGCGGAAGGTGCGCGAGGAGGCGGCGCTGATCCCTCCGGAGATCCTCGGCGTCCTGGAGCGCAACGGCACCGGCATCGTGGTGCTGCGCCGGGGCGAGACCCCCCTGGACGCGGGTGTGGTACGGGAAGTGGACGTCAAGGCGGACTTCGGCGACCTGGGCGCGCTGAAAGACGAGGTGGACGGTGCCCTGCGCGCCTCCGACCGCGAGTACGGCACGCCCATTTCGGCCCTGGAGCGGGAGCTGGAGCCCCTGTTGCGGGAGACCGCCGGGCCCGAGCCGAACGCGGCGGCGGTGGTGCGCCGGGACGACCTGAACGCACGCCTGCGGGCCCTGCGCGAGGCCCGCAACGCCGACTTCTACCGCCGCGTGTTGGAGCGGACGGGAGGGCGCGTGGAGCCCCACGAGGTCATCCTGCCCGAGGAGGCGGAGTCCTTCGGCCTGGCCCTCGGCGGCCTCCTGTCGAGGGCGCCGGTCACCCTGGACGACCTGGCGGAGCTCCACGGGGCCCAGACCCCCGAGGAGCGCGCGCTGATCATGGACCTGGTGCGGTCCCTCAACGGCAACCGCCTCCGCGAGGCGCAGAGCCGCTTCGCCCGCCTGCCCCAGGACATGCGTTCCCAGGAGCCGCCGTCGGACGGGCTCGAGGAGAACAAGCGACCCTTCTCCGCCCTGCAGGATCGCATCGTGGTGCCGGCCCTCTACTTCGTGCGTAAAGCGTCCCGCCCGGACGCCCCGCCCCGCCTGTTGAGCGGCCACGACGCGCTCTCCATGGGCATCTGGAAGTCCGACATGACGCGCGGCCAGTACTACGGGGCCGGCGACCGCAACACCGTGGTCGTCCGCGAGGAGGACCTGGGCACCCGGGCCGGAGGCCGCAGCGTGCTGGTGCACGAGATGGGGCACGCTTTCGAGGACGCCATGCAAGAGATGGACACGGAGGCCTACGAGCGCTACGCGGTGCAGCGGGACGGCAGCTTCCGCCGCATGGCGAAGAGCGGGGGATTCGTGAGCGATTACGCGGGGTCGAGCCCGGCGGAGATGGCGGCCGACACCTTCGGGTACCTGTTCTCCGGAGACGCCGCCAGCGTGCAGCGCAGCGACCGGGTTTGGAGTGAGCAGTTCGGGGACCTTCTCCAGCGCGGCCGCGGGCTGGGCGCGTCCTGTTTTGACGTCGCCTCGCCCGGGGCGCCGTCAAAGGCGGGCGCGGCGCTCACCCTCGACGGCGCCCCCGTCTACCAGCGCGGCGTGGCCTCCTGGTACGGCCCCGGCTTCCACGGCCGCCCCACCGCTTCGGGTCAGCGCTTCAACCGCTACGGAATGACCGCGGCCCACCCCAGCCTCCCCCTGGGCAGCCGCATCACGGTCGTCAACCTGGGCAACGGCCGCTCCGTGGACGTGGTGGTCAACGATCGTGGCCCGTTCGTGGGTGGGCGCGTCCTGGACCTCTCCGAGGGCGCGGCCGAGCAGCTCGGGTTCAAGCGGGCGGGGACCGCGCGGGTGGAGATCCGCTTCCGCTTCTGAGCCTGGGGCGGCGAGAGTCCGAGCGTCGCTCAGCGGTCGCGCCACCAGTGCACGAGGTAGCGTCGCAGCGTGGGGTCCGCGACGTCGCCCACCAGGGTGGCGCCGGCGGTCCCCAGCACGAAGCCCGCCATGCCGGCCAGGGGACCAGCCGCGGCGGCCGCCGCCGCTGCGCAGGCAATACCCGCGGCGGCCTGGGGCCAGTGGCTCGCCATGTTGCCGGCGAAGGTTCCACCCGTCGACCACACCGTTTCCACCTCGGGGACCTTGCGCAGCACGTCCGGAAGGACGATTTCGCGTCCCAGGACGGTCCGGGTCGGCACGTCGATGGGGTGTGGCATGCGGGCCAGGGCGTTGCGCACCAGCTCCGCGCAGTAGATCGCGCTGTCGTCATCGGAGTTGAAAACGGTGTCGAACGGACGGCCAAGCACGCTGCGCGCGTAGTCGAGGGCGACGCGCCGGTCGGTCACGTCCCCGTAGCGCGGCCGCAGCACGGCAAAGTGATGGCCGCCGAGGCTGTCGAGGTTTGCTCGCTGACGCCGCTTCCGGTATCGGCGTCGATGATCTTTCCGTCGCCCACGTACATGGCGACGTGGCTGTACTCTGCGCCAAAGAGCAGCCGCTGGCTGATCTGCCAGCCTGGAAAATTGTTGTCCGTTTGCAGCACGAAATCGCCGGGCTGGAGAATCTGGTCCATTTCCGCGCGTTTCTCGTCATCAAGGCGGGGAGTGGTTGAGGGCACGGGCAGGTTCATCAGCCTGACGGCCGTTCGGCTCACGAAGTCGACGAAACGGTTGGTCTGGGGGGATACGGTGTTCACGAGGGCGGGAACCTTTCAGGCTGATTCTGCGTCCGGGCGAAGCGGGCTGGAACTCCTGGGACGGGTGGGTGTACGCTTATCGGGTCATTGTGGGTAGGTCACATGTCACCAGTGGCCCGGCGCGACGTGAACGAGCGCCAGGCTCTTTTTTTTGCCGAGCATCATGGTGCGCGGGTCCGGCATTTGGCCCCGGTTTTTCCGCCACTCACGGAAATCTCGTGGCGGTGTGGGCGAGGTTGCGGTAACGTGAAGTCGTGATGGAAGTGCTTGAGGAGGTCAACAACATGTCGATTGTGGCACGTCTGCACCGCGTGGTAGCGGCAGTTGCGGCCCACTGGGCCCCGGCCGTGCTTGAGAAGACCGAGCAGGAGGGTCGCCCGCTGGTTGGGCGCCTGGAGCTCGACCCCGAGGACGATGTGTACGCCCGCCTCCACTCTGTCGCCGCGTCCATTCGCGCGGAGCGCGCAAACCAGCTCGGGTGGCGGACGGCTATTGGAAAGTGCGTCTCTTACTGACCAGTCTCTTACTGACCAGTCTCTTACTGACCAGGTGGTCGGCACTTCTCCTGCGGCGAGGAGCAGGGCAGGCGCAGGGTGCGTACACCCGTGTCTCGAAGAGACGCCGCCCCGCGCGTCCGAAGTCAGCAAACTGACCGCCGGTGGGCGTCTCCTGGCCGGCGGCGTCGAGTACTATCGGGACGACGCTTGATCATTGGAGGAAACCACCATGTTCGCCGCAAGCCCGCCCTTCGACGCGGCCGCTCCGCAACGTACAATACACGTCCTGGGAGCGCCCGTGGGGCTCGGCTGTCCGACACCGGGCGCGGAATTGGGGCCAGCGGCCATTCGGCTGGCCGGCCTGAGCCCGCGGCTGGCGAGTCTCGGCCTGGCGGTGCGCGATCTCGGGGACATCTCCGTGCCGGGATGCGGGGCGACGGACCAGGCCCTGCGCAATCTCTCCGAGATTGCCGGCGTGTGTGAGCGGTTGTGCGCGAGCGTGCGGGAGACCCTTGACGAGGGCTGCTTTCCGCTGGTCCTGGGGGGCGATCACTCGGTAGCCCTTGGCACGGTATCGGGAGTCTCGAGCTGGCGCCACGCATCTTCCGCCTTTCCCGGATTGATCTGGTTTGACGCCCACGCCGACATGAATACCCCAGAGACGTCGCCTTCCGGCAACATCCACGGCATGCCCCTCGCGGCCCTGTTGGGCTACGGCGACCCGGCGCTGACCGGCATCGGAGGCTTTGCGCCCAAGCTCGACCCGCGCTTCTGCGCGCACATCGGCGCGCGCGATCTCGACGACGGCGAGCGGGCGCTCATCCACAAGACCGGCATCCGCTTCTTTACCATGCGCGAGATTGACGAGCGCGGCATGGGCGCCTGCATGCGCGACGCCATCGCGATG
>VGFD01000293.1 GCA_016868975.1 Armatimonadota bacterium
ACCGCATGCACCCGGCCGTGTTCGCGCAGCGGCTGGCCACGCTGGATCAAGTCTCCGGCGGGCGCATCGTGCTGGGACTGGGCTCCGGCGAGGCAATGAACGTCGAGGCGTACGGCATCCCGTGGGACAAGCCGGTGTCGCGCATGCTCGAGAGCCTGCGGGTGATTCGGGGATTGTTGTCCGGCGGTGAGCCCTTCACGTTCGAGGGACAGTACTTCACGCTGCGCAACGCCCGCCTGTCGGTGCGCCCCTACAAGGGCCGTCGCCTGCCGATCTATCTCGCGGCGCTTGGCACGCGCACCCAGGCCATCACCGGGCACGAGGCGGACGGCTGGCTGCCGGTCGTCATCCCCGCCCAGCACTATGCGCACTATCTCGCGCCGGTCCTGGCCGGGGCGCGCGAGGCGGGGCGCGACCCGGATGAGATCGAGCGGGTCGCCATGGTCCCCGTGGCCCTCGGCGACAACATCTCATTCGAGGACGTGAAGCGGCTTGCCAAGCCGCACGCGCTGTCGCTCATCTGGAAGCCGGTGGTCGAGCGCATGGGAATCCCCTTCGATCCTCCGGCCCATCTTCGGGACACCCACTACATCACCGTCGACCCGATGGATCCCGAGAGCGTGCGGCGCTACCACGAGTTCCAGGAGTGGATTCCCGCCGACATGCTGCCGCCTTTCGTGGTGTACGGCGACATGGCCGCGGTAAAGCGGGGTCTGGGGGCTTACGTGGAGGCCGGCGCGACTCACCTGTACCTGATGAACGTGAGCCCCGATCCGATCGGCGCGCTGGTGCGAATCGCCAGCGAGATCATCCCGTACTTTGCGAGGCGGCGCCCGCCGTTGTTGGCCCAGATGGCCCGCACGGCGCTGCCGCTGATGGAGAAGAGCGGCATGATGGGGCGCCTCCTCGGCCCGATGCACGTTAGGCGGGCCACACAAACACCTGTTCGAGATTCCGAACAGGTGCTCGACATTTAAGATTCCTCAAGTCTCCTGCCCCGGATTGGCCTGACATCAGAGGAAGCGCTCCTTGCGGCGACGAAATTTCCTGCTCCTTCACATCGATCGGAGGCGCAAGGATGCCCGACCCAGCACCCCGGCGCGGTCCCTCCCGCGGGCGGCGGATCTTCCTCTATGGTTCGCTTTTCGTGCTGGCCGTCGCGACGTTCTTCGTGGCCGCGCTCAACGAGGTCATCAAGGAGTTCGGGGGTACGCCGTACGACCTTGTGCCCCAGACCCCGGGCAGCCGCGCGTTCAAGGAGAAAGACCGCCTCAACATCCTTTGCCTGGGCGTGGACTACAACCACGACAGCAAGAGCATGCCGTTCACCAAGTGGGCGCGGACCGATACCATGTTCGTGGTGAGCGTGGAAAAGTCCGGCAAGATTCTCAATATTCTCTCCATTCCGCGTGACGTGCGCGCGGAAATTCCCGGTTACGGCTATGACAAGATCAACGCCGCCTACGCCATGGAAGAGAACGGCGCGCGCCAACTGGCCCGGCGCACCGTCGAGAAATTGCTGGGAACTCCCATCGACTACGTCATCGTGATCAAGGCCTACGCGGCGGAGCGCCTGGTGGACGCGTTGGGCGGCGTCACCGTGTCCGTCGAGAAGGACATGGATTACGACGACAACTGGGGCAACCTGCACATCCACTTGAAGAAGGGCACCCAGCGCCTGAGCGGGGAGCAGGCCGTCGGGTTCATCCGCTTCCGCGCCGACGAGGAAGGCGACCGCGGCCGCATCCGCCGCCAGCAGCAGTTTATCAACGCGCTGGTCACCGAGGCAAGAAGTTTCGAAACCCTCGGAAAACTGACCGGAATCGTGCGTGCCGTGCGAGACAACGTCTTTACTGACATGCCCTTCGGCAGCCTGGTGGATCTCGCGCTGGTGTACCGCGGATTCGACCGCAAGAACATGCGCACCGCGAAAATTGACGGCGACGACGCCTATTACGACGGCATTGCCTACATCGAGCCCGGTGAGTCCGAAATCAAGCGACTCGTCGCGCGCATGCTGAAAGGCGACGGGCGGTTGGGCGCCGCCGACATCCGCCTGGAAATCCTCAACGGAAGCGACGTGGCGGGCGCGGCCCAGAAACTTGGCGACTATTTTTCCGCGAAGGGCTACAACGTGGTGCGGGTGGCTCCGGCGCCGGAAGGCGAGAAGGCCAACACGGTGATGTTCGCGCACCGCAGCGATCCCGACATCGCGGTGCGTCTCACCGAAGAATTAGGGCCCCTGCAGGTGGTGCCCGATCCCCGCCAGGACGCCGACGCGGACGTCACCATCGTGCTGGGCCGCGATTGGCGCACCCGGCGTCACCCCAACTGAGCCCGCAAATCCCGCGCGGACATTCGATGGGGCGCCACCTGGAGCGCCGCGTCCACCCAGGGAATCGCTTCGGCGTCGCGCCCCCGCGCGGCGAGGTCGCGCGCCACGTCCTCGGCAAAATCGGCGAGCGTGTTGCGAGGCGCGGCCACGTCGCGGTCCGGGGCTTCCGGCGGGTCGAGCAGGGCCAGCGTCTCGTTGGCGCAGTGCTCCACGTGGCGCTCGGAGGCGGCCGCCACGAAGCGGTAATCGTCGACCCGAACGGCTTCCCCGATGCGGATCGTGCTGCCCAGCGCGAGGTGCTGCGCCACTTCGTTGAGCACCTGCGTCCCGAACGGGAGCAGCAGCTGCGGCACCCGAGCCAGCTCGAGATCCGGCCGCCCGAAGCGCGCCAGCCCGTGCGTGTGCATGCTGAGCAGCCCGTGCTCGTCCAGCTCGGCGTGAACCGACACGTACGTTCGCACGTCGAACGCGCTTTCGAATTTGCTGCCCGCAACCCAGAAGCGCTGGGCCGCGACGTCCACCAGCACGCCCTCCACGGCGCCCGTCAACGCCGCGGCAAGCTGCGCGACGGCTTCCACGCGGCGCGCGTCGAGCGCATCCGGCGAGACCTCCACGCGGAAAGTGGAGGCGGGTGCGGCCAGCACTGTCCGCGACGACTCGTCGGAAGCGCGGCCCGCGAACGCGTGCCATTCGGCCATCACCGCGGGCGGCAGCGCGTTCCCCACCGTGAAGTGCACCACGACGGCGACCCGGCCGCCTTGCAGCGCGAGGCGATCCCACACCGGCTCGGGCTGCCCCTCGAGCGTCCAGGCGTCGTCCTCGACGAACGTGCTCGGGGACGGCGGAAGCGGCCCTGGAGAAGCGATGAAATAGGTCAACACCCGGGCGGTTTCGCTGGCAAACAGGCCCGCTCCCGCGCAGGGTAGGGGGGGAGACGGTCGAAATTTCCCGTGATGCTGGCACCGGGGCACCGTCTGCACGATCGCTACGTCATTGAGAACGTCCAGGGCCGCGGCGGCATGGGCTCGGTGTATCGCGCGCTCGACCTGCGCCTGTCAGGCCGGGTCATCGCCATCAAGGAGATGCGCGTCGACTCCGACGACCCCGACGAGCGCGCCCAGGCGCTGGAGCAGTTCAAGCACGAGGCCGAGATCCTGGCCACCTTGCAGCACCCCGCCCTGGTGCCGGTCACCGACTTCTTCGAAGAGGACGGGCGCCAGTATCTCGTCATGGCATACGTGGACGGGGACACCCTGGAGAAACAGGCCGGGACTTGCCTGGTGGCATCCGTCCTGGACTGGATCGGCCAGCTCTGCGAGGTGCTCGATTTTCTGCACAGCCAGCAGCCGCCGGTGATTTTCCGCGACTTGAAGCCGTCCAACGTGATGCTGGACGCCGGCGGGCGCATCCGTCTCATCGACTTCGGCATCGCGCGCGCCTTCGGCCCCCGCACCGCTACCTTCGCGCGCGGCATCGGCTCGCCGGGCTTCGCGCCGCTGGAGCAGTACGGAAACGTGCCCTCGGATCCCCGCACCGACATCTACGCGCTGGGCGCCACCGCGTACGCGCTGCTGACCGGCCAGACGCCGCCGGCCGCCGTGGACGTGGCCTGCGGGACGGCCGTCCTGGTGCCGCCCTCCCAGCTAAACGCGGAAATTCCGCCGCACGTCGACGCGCTCATCTTGAAATTGATGGGCTTGCGCGCGCCCGAGCGACCCGCGTGCATCGGGGAAGTCCAGAAATTGATGGTTTCCGGCGTCCCCCTCCGTGGAAAAGCGAGCCTGCAGTTGCAATTTATGCCGCAGGCGAAAAATTCGCCCGGTCAGCGCGCCACGCCGACGCCACCCGCCGCCGTGCCACCGCCGGCCTCTCCGGACGCGCCTCCGCCGCGGTTTCCGGGCGCGTCGCCGGCCAACGGTCCACCGACTCCGGCGGCCCCGCCGCAAATGTCCCCGCGACACAATCAAAATATTGAGCGCCAGGTAAGGCCATTTCCCGGCCTGCCGGGACCCATCCCGGAGCAGGACGACACCCGAGCGCTGCTGCGCAAGTTCTCGTTTCGCACCGGCGCGGTGGCCGTCGTGTTCCGTCCGGGCAGCGACGAGATCGTGGTCGCCCTGCAGGACGGCCACGTGGCCATCGTGCGCCTGTCCGACGGCACCGTGCAGCAGGTGGAGGCCCATCGGACCGCCATCGTGGCCCTCGCCGCCCTGCCCGGCCGCGACGCGGTCGTCTCCCAGGCGCGCGACGGATCGGTGAGCCTGCTTGGACTGGCCACCGGGAGCCGCACCGTCCTCATCAAGCCGCGCCCGTCGCGGGGGACCGGTCTGGCGGTCAATCCACGCACTCCGCTGGTGGCGTGCGCTTCCGAGGACGGCAGCATCGACCTGGTGGACGTCGACGCGCGCAAGATTCGGAAAAAACTGACCGGGGGCGAGAGCGTGCGCGCGGTCTGCTTCACCCATGACGCGCGCGGTCTCGTGGTGGCGCGTCGCGACCGCCGCACCGCGCTGGTCGAGATCTCCAGCGGGGAGATCGACGTGTCGTCCATGCGCGTTCCGCTGGCCGCCTTCAACGCGGTGGACGCCGCGCCTGGCGGCCTCGTCGCGCTGGGCGCGGTGGACGGATCCATCTACCTGCAGGACGCCGACGCGGGCGCCGCCTTTGGACGGGTCACCGGGCACGGCAACGAAGTCGCGGGAGTGCGCTTTTCCAGGGGCGGGGAGCTGCTCGCGTCGGCTTCCTGGGATCGCACCGTGCGGGTCTGGGTGCCGGCCCAGGAACGCCAGATGCGGATCTTCCGCGGCCACACCGACTCGGTGAGCGACGTGGCCTGGTCGGCCGACGGCGGGCGCCTCGCGTCGGCCGGCTGGGATTGCTCGGTGCACGTCTGGGAGCTGGGCGTGGCCGCGCCGCTGGCGTGACGGACACCCTGTTCGTCTTCAACCCGTCCGCCCAGAGCGGCGCGACGGGCGCCCGCTGGGACGAGATCGCGCGCTACGCCGACGAGTTGGAGATCGCCTACCGGCGGGTCGACACCTTGCCGGATGAGGGCACCGTCGATCTGGTGGCGGCCCAGGCGGCCACCCGCCAGTACCGCACGGTGGCGGCCGTGGGCGGCGATGGGACGGTGAACGAAGTCATCCGCGGGCTGATGCGCGCGCAGGACGCGCTGGGCGTGCCGCGCCAGGAAATGCCCGCGCTGGCGCTCATCCCCGCCGGGACCGGAAACAACGTGGCCAAGTCGTTTCAAATTCCACGCGACGCGGGACTGCGCAAAGCGGTGGAAACGGTGCGTTTCGGCGCGGACTTTCCCCTGGACCTGGGCCGCGTCGACGAGCATTATTTCGCGGACGCATTTTCCATCGGCGTCGATTCCTTGATTCTTCACGAGCGGAACCTGGAGCGGAGAAAAGTGCAGCGCAATCCGGTGCTGCGCCAGTTTCTGCGCGACTACGCGCTCTATGCCTATGTGAGCCTGCGCTTTCCCTGGCTGTCGCGCAACGTGCGCGCCGACCTGGTGCTTGACGGCGAGCCGCTGCACGTCCCCGATCTCACCAACCTGGTGGTCAACAATACCCGGATCTACGCCGGGGAATTTGTCTTCGAGGACGACACCCGCGCCAACGACGGCCTGCTCGACGTCGTCGTCTTTCGCGGATGGCGCGAATATCTCACCCGCTTCGTGCTCGCGGCGCGCATCACGCCCATCAACGAGCGCATGCTCAACAAGATGCTGCGGCGGCGCACCGCCACCTACCGCGTGAAGACGCTGAAGGTGCGCCTGGAGCAGAGCATGAGCAGCCAGCTCGACGGCGAGATGTATCGCGCGGGAACCTCTTTCGACGTGGAGGTCGTGCCGCGCGCGCTGACCCTCAAGACGCCGGTCGCTTCCTAGGATTTCGGCATGCGCGGCGCGAAGGCATCTCCACCTATCGCGGGGGAGCCAGGTGATGACGATATTGAAGTTAAAGACCCGGGACGCCGCCAGTTTTGAGACGAGCGCCTGAATGGACGCCTGGGAGCTGCGCTACTGGGCCGACGAGTGCGCCAAGGGACGCGAGCCCACACCGTTCCTGATGGAAAATCTGGGATTCGTGCGGCGCGGGCGGGCGCTCGACGTCGCCATGGGCGAGGGTCGCAACGCGATTTTCCTCGCCGAGAACGGGTTTGAGGTCACCGGCATCGACATTTCCGAGACTGCGGTAACCCACGCGCGGGAATGGTCCGCGCGCTGGAACGTGAACATCGATTCCCAGGTCGCGGATCTCGAGAGTATCGAATTGCCGGAAAACACCTACGATCTCGTCGTTGTGGTGCACTACCTGCAGCGGAGCCTGTTCGAGCAGATTATCCGCACCTTGAAGCCGGGCGGAATGTTAATCTACGAAACGTACACCGAGGATCATGTGAAATATCGACCGATGCGCCCGGATTACCTGCTCAAGCGCAACGAGCTGCTGCGCGCGTTCAGTCCGCTGTACGTGATGCTGTACCGGGAGATCGACACGCCCCAGAAAGAGCGTGCCGTGGCAA
>VGFD01000294.1 GCA_016868975.1 Armatimonadota bacterium
GCCCGGATACCTATCCTCATCTGTACGGGATGGCGCTCGGTCAGGCCACCGTCAACCAGCGTGGCGGAATCAAGGGCAAGAAAGTGGTGCTCGATCTCTACGACGACGAATCGTCCACCGCGCGCTGCCTGCAAATCGTCGAAAAACTGGTCGATGATCCGCGCGTGATGGTGGTGCTTGGCCCGTCCACCAGCCAGCGCACGCTCGCCGTGGCGCCCATCTTCAATGCGGCAGGTATCAGCCTGGTGGCGCCCGCCGCGTCATCCGCCCGAGTGTGGGAAGCAGGGCCCTACATCTTTTCCGCGTCCGATGGCCGCGAACCCCGCGTGCGCGCGCTGGCCCGCTACGTCAACGGCCTCGGATATCGACGGGTGATGGAGATTCACGACGCGACCGGGCAATTGTCCCGCGAGATGGCGCGCACTTTTGCGGACGAGACGCGCAAGAAGGGCGGCACCTGCCTGGAAGGGGCCGCATACCAGGAAGGGACCCGGGATTTTTCCGCGCAAATCGAATCCATCCAGAAGCTCAAGCCCGAAATCATCTTTTTTGCGGATTACCGCGCGGAGCCGCTGGCGGTCTTCGCCACGCAGTTGCGGGCGGCGGAGATATCCACTCCGATCTGCTCGCAGACCATCTGCTACGCGCGCGCTCTGACCGACGCCGGCAAGGCGCTTGAGGATCTTCTGCTCACGGATTATTTTCATCCGCAGATCGAAGAGCCGCGCATGCGCGCCTTCGTCGCGGCGTTCCGAAAACACTTCGGGGACGTGACGCCGACCTACCCGGCCGCGAATTCCTTCGACACCTTCAACGCGGCCGCGGCCGGCCTGGAAAAAACCAGTACTCGCAATGAGTTGGCCGCATGGTTCCGCCAGACCGGCGTCACCGAGCCGGCCTTCACCGGCATCGGCGGCCAGTTTGCCCTCGGGCGCCGCCTGGACCAGCGCCCGGTGTGGATTGTCCGCCTGGCCGGCGGACGTTTTCGGCTGGTGGAAAATGTCAGCAAGCCCACCAATGGAGAAAGCTCAGCAAAGCGTTAATTTAATAACATGGGGGAATAAAATTGCGTACGCTCATCGTGATCATCGCGCTGACGCAGGCCTGCTTCGCGGCACCGGCCACCGTTCGCTTTGGCCCTGCGCACGAGCCGTACACGGCCAGCGTCCCGCCCGGCTGGCAGCGGCAGAGCGCAACGCCGTATGGCCTGACATTATTCTGCCCCGCGGTGAGCGATTGCCTCATCCGCCTGAGCACTTCCAGCGGTCCCAGCGACACGGCGGACTGGCTGGCCAGGGCGGTGGCCCAGATGAAGGCGCGCGGCTGGACCATCCAGATGCAGGGCAATTTTCGCGCGCTGGATCTGGAAGGCATCGAGGTGGTGGCGCTCGACGTGCCAAAAGGACGCGCCATTCATCTGGTGCACGCGCGCAATGCCGGCGGGTTCTACCTGCTCGAGCTGAGCGCGCCGCTGCAAAATTTCGCGGAAGTCGACGCCAGCTTCCGCTGGCTGCTCACAACCCTGCGAAAATGATTACCGGTAGCGCGGGCCGAGGATGCCGCGGGCGATCTTCTTGGCGATAAAGCCGCCCGCCGCGCCGCCCAGGAGCACCCCGGTGAGCGCGCCGCCAACCGCGCCGGAGGCGGTTCCCAGCGTCGTGCCGGCCACCACGCCCGCGGCGTTGCCCATCTTGTAGGACACGCCGCGGCGGATCAGCTCGCCGCCGGTTTCCATCGGGAAGAGCGCGCCCTGCACCGCGATGCGGGTGACGGAGCCGCTGATCTCGCCGAAGAAATCCTCGTCGAAGGGCAGTGGACCGGGGGCATTTCCGCCCGGGGAGCTCGGCGGCGTCGACGTCCCGCTCGGCGTTCCCGCGGGAGTCGGAGCGGGCGCCGGGGTCGGCTCTTCGTTTTCCCAGCGCTGCACGATCGAGTGCCCGGTCAGACCCGCGTGCAGGCCGAGCAGCGTGCCGACCGGCGTCAGGATGACCGCGCCCAGCGCCGCGCCGGCCGCCGCGCCCACCACGGTGGCCGCGATGGTGACCGGAGTCGCCACCACGGCGTTGTAGACCTGCTTATACCACGGCTTGTGGACCCTTGCGATCGACTGCAGGCTCTCGGCCTCGCGGCTCAGCTCGTCATCGGCCAGCGCCTGCCGCATCGCGGCGCTCAGGCCGGACGGCGTGGCCGGCGTGGCGGTCGGGGACGCGCCGTTCGCGGGCTGCGTGACGCCGTTGGCGGGCTGCGTACCACTGGCGGGCTGCGTGCCGTTCCCGGGCTGCGTGCCCCCCGGCGGCGTGCCCCCAGGCGTGCCCGGCGCGGGGCTGGGCGGCGTCGGGTGGCTCTTCTTGCGCAGCCTCTTCTGGACTTTCTGCACCTCGTAGCTGATGCTGTCGAGCAGCGTGCGGCTGAGCGGCTGCTTCGCGATCAACCTGGTGAACGGCTCGAACGCGGTGCTGGTCAGCAGGCTGGTCTTGGTGAGCCGCTCGTCATATTCGAAGCCGTGCAGCGGCAGGTAGAGCGTGGGGCCGCGACGATCCGCGTAGCGCTCGTTCATCGACTGCTTGATCACGACCGCTTCGCAGGATTTCTTGAACGCTTCCGCGGCCTGCTTGATCGCGTTGCTCTTGATGCGCGCGTCGCCGATGATGCGCTCGCAAACCTGGATCGGGTCGCGCTGGCACACGCCCAGCATCATGTTGTAGATCTTGTTGACCCCGTAGGTCGGGCACGCCGCGATGTCTTCCTTGACGTAGCGCGCAAATTGCGGCTCGGCCAGCACGGCCTTGAAGAAGCCGTCCATGTCCTTTTCCATCTGCTGGCTCTTGGCGGGGTCGAGGTCGTACGCGCCGTAGGTGTCGGCGAATTGCATGTTGCCCTTGCCGCCTGGGAACGACGCCGCGCCCTTGGTGAGATCCACCATATCCTCCGCGAGGGCCTTCGCGTCCTTGTCGGCGGTGCGGGGATCGCTGAGATACGAAAACACCGACAGCGGGTCGTTGCCCATCAGCACCTCGGGAGACGCGGACAGCACCTTGATGTCGCCGCGCTTCGCCAGCGCGTGGATGAACGAGGTGTTTCCCATGAGGCACGAGCCGACGATCAAATTGTCGATTTTGCGGCTCTTGCCGGTTTCCTTGTTGAAACGCTCCAGCCCGCGGTGCACGGCGTCGGCGAAATCATCCACCGACATGGCGCCGTGCGCGGACGCGTCGTTCGCGTCCCCATCCGGGAGCAAGCCCAGCTCGGCGCCGCCGTGGCCGGCCACCATCAGGCGCAGGTGCTTGTTGTCCGGGTGCGCTTTCAGGCTCTCGTACACGAACGCCTCGAGGGTCTTGGGATCGTTCATCAGCGTCTTCGCATCGAGCGCTTTGATAAGCTGCAGATCCTCGTGCTGGACGTACTCGCTGCGCAGGTTCTTTTTCTTCGGGAGGTCGCTGCGCAGCACCACGTGGTCCGCCTGATCGTTGGAGCCGATGCCGGTCGCCCGCAGCGGAAGGTCTTCATAAATCCCGCCGTCGTCCTCGGGATTGAACGGCGAGTTGAAATACAGCATCAAGAGGTTGGTCTTCGGCGCCGCGGGGTCCACCGGCGGGCGGTGCGCGCGCGCGATTTTTCCGCTGGTGGCCATCTCGTGGACTTCCGCGGGCGTGTCCGCCCGGGTGAGGACGCCGTCCGGCGCCAGCAGCACGATCTCGCCGCCGTTCATCATGTTGAGCCACGCCTTGAGGTCGTTGGCCTTGTGCAGGGCGCCCTTTTGCATTCCGCTGGCATCCCTGGAGAGGACGAGCGACTTCGTATTCTTGCGGATGGCCTCCATGTCGTCGAGGAACTGCTTTTCCGCCGCGTCTGGCGCGCCGCCCGCGATGCGCGACAGCGACTGCACCTGCCTGGCGTCCAGTGACATCGGCTCCGGCAGCTCGGTGGGCTTTGGCTCCGCGCCGCCGCTCATCGCCTCCGGCTGGGCCGGCGACACGCCGCAGGCGCCGCCCGCGGCCAGCTTGTCGAGCACCGCTTTGCGCTCGCCGAGCGGATCCTGCCGCGAGAAAATCCCGCTGGCCATCTCCTTGAGCTGATGCTTGACGATCTTCTTGAAGTCGGTCACTTGGACGTCGTCGGGCAGCGCCTGCTCCAGCCCGACGCCAAAGCCCGCCTGATCGAGCGCCGCGACCGCGTCCGCGGTGGCGTCCAGAGCGGGACTGGGGGCAGGGGTCTGGGCGGCCTTCTCGGCCACCGCGTCGTGATCGCCCAGCACCGCAACCTCGCCGTACTTATCCAGGACGGATACCGTCTCGCCGCGCGCCACCAGGACAGCCGCGCCGGTCGCGTCGGTGGGGAGCCAGTGGCCGTCGCGCTGGAACACGAAGGTGCCGCCGCGCTGCTCCAGCGCGGCCAGGCCGTCGGCCAGGGCCCTGTCCTCGGTCGAGAGGCCCGCGCCGCTCTTGAAGGCGGCGAGGCGGTCCACGTCGTCCGCGGTGGCCACCGAGAAGACCTTGCCCGGCTTCTCCTTGAAGAGCACCAGCGTCTCGCGGCGCGTTTCGCCGTTCTTGATGGTGCGTCGCACCTGCTCCTCGGTGGTGGTCAGGCCCGCCTTCTCCAGCGTGGCGTAGGAATCGGCCACCGGGCCCGTCGGAGGCTCCAGGTCTTCAAGGCTGAGCTCGCCGTCCAACAGGCGCTCGAGGTCGATGACCCGCATCTTGCCGTCGAACGGGTCGAGGTCAATGTCGGCGTCCGTGGGCTGGGCGCCCTTCTTGTCCGCGGACGCCGGCTTGCAGTCGGCGGCGGATTTCTTGTCCGCGGGCGCCTTGTCGTCGGCAGCCCCGGGCGCTTGCGTGTCGTCCTTTGCTTCCTCAGCGGCCGCGGGCGCGGCTTTGCGGATGGGCAGGCGCTGCGTGCGATTCACGCTCTCGGACCCGATGCCGGGTGTCACGGTGTCTTCCTCCAGGTGGCTTTTCACCACTATACCGGCTCGCATGCCCGCGAAGGTTGAAGATTTGTTGCCGTTTTACCGACCGGACAGGCTCAGACGTTGGCAAACCCGCACAAAACCGCGCTTCTCGCATCCCCCTGACACGCTACTGTGCGCGGTGTCCGTGGCTGACACGCTACTGTGCGCGGTGTCCGTGGCAGCCCGATCAATTGAGCGCAGCCAACAAATTTGGAATCGATAATACTTTTGTTTACACGCCATCAATGGCCGGGGAAATACGCGCTCTGCTATACTCGACCCGAGAGGGGTGACCGCCGGTGCGGTCGCCGGTGAGAGGGAGAATATCGATGGAGATCCGCAAGGCCGGTCTCATCGTGGCTGGCGCGCCAGCCTGGGGATGGTTTCCCCGCTGCCGTCCGTGAACGCAAACTGGAACATACGGCTGCGACGTGCTGTCGCCGCATCAACGATTTGTCGGTTTCGAAAGCGGCCTCTCCTGGGACATCAACGACGGTAAAATGTCCGTCGGCCCCACCGGGGGAATCATGCAGCAAGTCGGCGAGCCGCGCAACACCACCGGAAATGCCGGTGCAAAATTGAGTTTCTAGTCCGATCGAACCATGCCTCCAGGACACAGTCGGAGCCCGCCAGGGCTCCTCTTTTTTTGGGGAGGAAGGCAGCCTCGGACGAGGAACCGTAGCCCGTCGCCCGCCAGGGCGGACCTTTTGAAAGGTGCCGACATGCTGGAGAAGTTCGCGGAAGTCCACCTGGGAGACGAGATCGACACGCTCGACGCGGCCGATCGCAAGGTCGTGGAAAACGCCATCGAGGCCGCGCGGGCCCTGGACGCGATTTTCTGGAAGCAGACCTGGTCGGGCGCCGTCGCGCTGCGCGACCGGCTGGCCGCCGCGAACGACAGGCGCCGACTGGAAGAAGTGCTTCTCATGTACGGGCCTTACGACCGGCTCGAGGACCATCGCCCTTTCCTCGATAACGTGCCAACCCGGCCCCAGGGCGCCGCCTTCTATCCCGACGACATGACTCGTGAGGAATTCGAACGTTGGATTGCGGACCATCCGGAGGATCGCGAAGCCTTCGAATCCCTCACCTCGCTGATTCGGCGGGACGGCGACCGGCTGGTGGCCACTCCTTACCGGACCGCTTTCCAGGATGAGCTCGGCCGCGCCGCCGACGCGCTGCGCGCCGCCGCTGACGCCAGCACTAACGAATCCCTCGCAACTTATCTGAGGGCTCGCGCGGAGGCATTGCTGTCCGACGAATACTACGAGAGCGATCTTGCATGGATGGACGTCGAGAACAATTCCGTCGACGTGACCATCGGGCCGTACGAGACGTACGAGGACATGCTGTTCGGCTACAAGGCAGCCTACGAAGCCTACGTCGGCGTGGTGGACGCCCAGGAGAGCGCCAATTTGCAGACCTATGCGCGCTACCTCGACGACATGGACAAGAAACTGGCCGCGCTCTGTCCGTATAATATCCACCGCGGCGCCGCTTCGCCCATTCGGGTGATCAATCTCATCTACAACGCCGGCGACGCCCGCGCCGGCGTGCAGACCACCGCGTTCAACCTGCCCAATGACGAGCGCGTGCACCAGGCCCGCGGCACCCGCAAGGTGATGCTGCGCAACGTGGCGCGGGCAAAATTCCAGAAGAGCATGATCCCGCTGGCCGAGCGGCTGCTGGCCTCCTCCGATCTCGGGCACGTGACCTTTAACGCCTATTTCACGAACGTGCTGCTGCACGAGATGTCGCACAGCCTGGGGCCGTCCTTCATCGGATTCAACGGGACCCAGACCACGGTCCGCAAGGCGCTCAAGGATCAATATTCCGCGGTGGAGGAAGCGAAAGCAGACATCGGCGGACTGTATTTTCATCAATGGCTGAT
>VGFD01000295.1 GCA_016868975.1 Armatimonadota bacterium
CGCGGGGGACTCGTGGTCTCGACGGAGTGGGCGCGGGGGACTCCGTGGTCTCGACGGAGTGGGCCTGGGGGACTCCGTGGTCTTGACGGAGTGGGCGGGGGATTGACAGTGAGACTCGAACGTGATACCACATGATTGTCAATAATCTACAATGATATACAATGACTACATCAGCATTGACGACGCGCTGCGGATGCTCGGGGTGAGTCGGCCTACTCTGTATCGGTGGCTGCGCGATGGGACCCTGAAGGGGTATCGCGTCGGGCGGCAGTGGCGGTTTTCCGCGCACGAGCTGAAGCAGTTCGTACGCGGGGAAGCCCGCGAGGACCGACTCGCCGCCGACCTTCGTGACGCCATCGCCTTCTTTGAAGCACGCCAGAAGCGGAGGAGCCAGCCATGACCCTCAACCCGGAAGCCCGTGCCATGACCCTGAACCCCGAAGCCCGCGCGGACCTGGAAAAACTGCTGGGACTCCTCATCGCCGACGCGGCGGCGGAGGGCGCCAGCGACGTCCACCTCAACGCGTCGCCGCTCGGATGGAGGCTGCGCTATCGGGTGGACGGCGCCCTGCGCAACGTCCACGAGCTGCCGGCCAGCATCCGCGACGCCATGCCGACGGCGCTGGCTGACCTGGCGGGCGGCCGCATCGTGGGACAGCTACGCACGCACGACCACGACGTGCGCTTTTCGTGCGTCTCCTCCGTGCAAGGCCCCAACCTCGTGCTGCGCCTGCTGGAAGCAAACCGCGTGCCGCTGGCCCTCGACGAGCTGGGCATGGATGCGGATACACTTGGCCGCTGGCGCGCACTCCTCAAGCACCCCTACGGGTTGCTCATCATCAGCGGTCCAACCGGCTCTGGAAAGACGACCACCGCATACGCCTCCCTCGCCGAAATCGCCACGCCCGAGCGCAACGTAATTACCGTCGAGGATCCGGTCGAGTGCATTTTCGACTGGGCGGTGCAGCTCCCCATGGCCGGCACCTTTCCCGACACGCTGCGCTCGGTGTACGCGCAGGATCCCGACGTCCTCTACTGCGGCGAGGTGCGCGACGGGGAAACCGCCGAGACGCTCGCCCGCATGGCGCTCAGCGGGCACCAGGTGCTCACCTGCCTGCACGCGCCCGAGCCCGCGCTCGCGCTGCAGCGCCTGGAAGCCGCCGGCCTCGCGCCCGCCCTGCTGCACAGCGCGGTCAGCGGGGTGCTGTGCCAGCGTCTCGTGCGCCTGCTGTGTCCGAGTTGCCGCCGCCTCGACAAAGGGGAAGCTTGCGAGGCGTGCCACGGGACCGGCCATCATGGCCGCCGCGGCGTATTTACGCTGTGGACGCCGGACCATGCGGACGTGTCCCTGAAAGACGCCGCGCTCGAACTCGCGCGCCGTGGGGAGATTTCCCACGAGGAGGCCCTGCGCGGCTGAGGCCAACGCAGCCGACCGGAGGAACCCGACAGAGTCCGCGAGAATACGCGGCCCATGAGCATGCAGGCGGATGGCGGCCCCGGCGTCTACAAACCCGCGGAGCTGACCTACAACGATTATTTGAAGGTGCCCGAGCTGCTACAGCTCCAGGTGCCGCTCTCAGATCCTCCGGAAAACGACGAGCCTCTGTTCATCGTCATCCACCAGGCGTACGAGCTGTGGTTCAAAATTGTCATCCGCGAGCTCGAGGCCGCGATTGCCTCGATCCACCGAGACCGCGCTCTCCAGGCCGTCAAGATGCTGCAGCGGGTCAACAAGATCATGCACGTCTTGATCGAGCAGATCCACGTCCTGGAAACCATGGCCACCGCCGAGTTTCTGCAATTTCGCGACCGGCTCAATCCGGCCAGCGGATTTCAGTCGCTGCAGTTCCGTGAGATCGAGTTTCTCGGCGGGCTGAAGGACATGCGCTTTGCGGAAGTGTTCAAGAACCGGCCGGATTACCTCGCCATACTGCAGCGTCGCATGGATGGGCCGGACCTGCGCCAGGAATTCCACGACATGCTCCTGCGCCAGGAACGAGAAAATCAGCCGCTTGACCTGCCGGAAGCTGTGCGTGAAGACCCCGTAAAAGCCGCCGAGATGGAAGCGCTCATGCACATCTACCAGAATCCGGACGCGCATCTTCGCATGTACCTGCTCTGCGAGGCGCTGGTGGAATTCGACCAGAACTGGACGTTGTGGCGCCAGCACCACGTGCTGATGGTGGAGCGGGTCATCGGCATGCGTCCGGGCACCGGCGGATCGAGCGGCGTCGAATACCTGCAAAAAACCACGGCCAAGCGTTTTTTTCCCAACCTGTGGGAAGTGCGCACCTACCTGACAAAGCGTCCGAACAGCGCGTGAAACACCGCGTACAGGGTCAACGCGGAAAGAACGCAGAACGTCGGCAGCCATGCGGCGTTGTATCCCAGAAAGGGCGGGCACAGCAGGCTCACGGACGCGATGAAATACATCCCCTGCAACATGGCGGCGGCCAGCAGCCACCAGTCAAGGGCGCCGCGCAGTCGAAACAGCGCATAGATCAGTCCGGAAAACAACAAGAGAGCGATCCCCCAGTGCGCCCGCGGAAGGTCCGCCGAGATTCCCAGAAAGCCCAGCTTCAAGCGCAGGTAGAGCGGGGTGTCAAACACCACCAGGCCGGAAAAAAAGTTGCGCAGCGTATTGTAGGGCCATAACCAGGGCGTCTCGCGGCGGATGCGCAGCACCTCGTCTCGGAGCAGCCCTTCATAGCGCGCCAGCCAGTCGCGCCCCCCGGGCTTGAGGCCCTTCGCTTCCGCGAACTTGTAGCCGGCCGCGTCGTCCCACTTGATGGCGTAGGGATTCTCGTACCAGCCAAACCCGACGTAGGCGGTGTGCCACACCAGGCGCGGCGGTGTGACGCGGCCGAAGTGCTGGTAGGACCGCACGAAGACGGGCATCATGATGAGCGCCTGGCAGCCCATCAGCACCAGGGCGGCCGGCACCGCCTTGCGACGCCAGCGCAGCAGCATGAAAGCCGCCGCCAGAAATCCCAGCGGGATAAAACTCGAGCGAACCATGCCGGCGAATCCCAGAAAAATCCCCCAGACGACGGGCAGCCACAGCCGGCGCCCCGCCAGAAAATCCGGCACGAGCGCCGCGAACGCCAGATTCCACACCGCAAACGAGGCCATCCACGCGTAATAATACGGAAACGTGGCGCTCAAGGTGACCAGCGCGGAGAGGCCCGCGTACATGAAGGCGCACAGCAGGCCAGGGCCGTCGCCGCCGATCTTGCGCCCGACCCAGAACATCAACAGCACGTCCAGGCACGAGACGGCCATCTGCAGCCAGGCGAGGGTCAGGAGCGGCGTGTGGCCCCCGCCGAACAGCGCGCTCGAGGCGCGCACCAGAAACGTCAGCCCTAGATCATTTTGAAAAAATGGAACGAACGGCCCCCTAGCCACCTCGGGCCGAAATCCGTACGGATCCGCATTGAACACCGCCACCTGGGCCGGGTCTTGCTGAAATGGCGCGTTGGGCAGGTTGGACGCCATGGAGGCGTACACGCCAAAGTCGGCCGCAATCGTCAAGGCGCCCGCCGCGCGGGCGTGTTCCTCGTAGCGCTTCAGCGCGCCGGCGGCGAGCACCACCAGGAGCGCCGCGATAACGGCAAGGTTAGTGTATGCTTTCTTGCTCAACCCGCGGGTTCGACTCCTGGCCCGAGAGCGCGCGGGCACGCACGTGCTCGTGCACGACGTAGAGCGGTCGGCCCTTGACCTCCTCGTAGATGCGTCCCACGTATTCCCCGAGGAGCCCGACGCAAAGCAATTGCACGCCGCCCAGGAAGAGCACCGTGGCCATGATGCCGGTCCAGCCTTCGACGGTGCGGCCGTAATACCACGCTACGACCGCTGCGACGAGGTAGGTCATGCAGCCGATGACGGTGGCCAGTCCCAGCAGGGTCGCGACCTGCAGCGGCAGGCGTGAGAATGAGAATGAGGCGTCCAGCGCCATTGAGATCATGCGCAGCGGGGAATATTTGGCGACCCCGGCGTGGCGCTGGGCAGGTTTGTACTTCAGCACCGCGTGGCGCATGCCGGTCCATGGAATCATGCCGCGCAGGAAGCGGTGCCGTTCCGGCATCGCTTTCACGGCTTCCACCGCCTTGCGGCTCATCAGTCGGAAATCCGACGAAGCTTCGAGGATCTTCACCGGCGAGAGGCTGTTGAACAACCGATAAAACGCCGACGACGAGGTGCGCTTGAACCAGGAAAGGCCTTCCTCCTGCTCGCGCACGGTGTACACGACGTCGTTGCCCTGCTGGTAGAGCGCCAGCAATTCCGGGATTAATTCGGGCGGATGCTGTAAGTCGCCGTCCATAGAGATCACCACGCGGCCGCGCGCGTGATCAAGTCCGGCGGTGAGCGCCATCTGGTGCCCAAAATTGCGCGCCAGGGAAAGAAGCTCGACGCGGCCGTTGGTCAGCGCCGCCTCCTTGATGCGCTCGGCGGTCTCGTCCTTGCTGCCGTCATCGACCAGCAGCAGTTGATAACTCAAAGTGGACGGCTCCACCGCCGCCACCACGCGGGAAATAAGCAGCGCGACGTTGTCCGCCTCGTTGAAGACGGGCACCACGATGCTCAGGTCGACCGGATCTATCCTCTGTGCGTACAACATACCGGGCTCCTCAGACGGCCGGGTCCTTCCTCTCGACGGTATTCGACACCAGTGTACCACACAGGGTCCGGAGGCCCGCCAGGACCTGTCCTTCAATCTGCAGCGCCTGCCGTGTGCCGTCAAAGAAGCGCGACCAGTCCGCATCAACGGTGGATGCGGCGCACATGCGGTCGATGACTTCCAGGAGGCGCTCGGTGGCCCGCCCGTCCTCGCCGAGGTTGTAGCGGGGGCGCCAGGCCTCCATCATCGCCACGAATCGCGCGCGGTGCGCTTCGTCGGTGGCGGCACGTTCCAGGAGCACGTCGGTCATCTCGGGCATTTCGGTGCGCATCAGCCAGGGCGCATCTTCATAGAAGGGCAGGTCGGCAAACCATCCCTTCACCCACAGGCACGGCGTGTTGACCATCAGGCAGTCAATCATGACCTGGGACGGAAAGTACGATACCAGCAGGTCGCTCGCGGCGAGCGCGGTTCCGCTCGGGTCCTTTGCGACGATTGCATCCGCCTCGACGCCCTCCTCGCGCAGAATGGCACGGTGCGCGTCCTCAGCCGGCGTCGAGGGACGAAGCTTAACGAGGAGCTTCAAGGCACGGCGGGCGCGGACAGCGCGGAAACAGGCGAGAAAGTGGCGGAACGCCTTCCAGGTTGCGCCGGCATTGGCCGCGGCGGCCACCGGGAAGGTTTCCTCGTAGGTCGACGCATACGCCACGACCGGCTCGTCACCCCCAGCTCCAGACGCGCGCGGGCGGCAACACGCGCTTCCGGCGCGCGGAGCGCGTTCAGGTGGTCGAACTCTGGCGTGCCGGTTGCCACGAGTCGGTGACGATACTCGCCCCCCGGAGGAAAGTCGGCGAGGCACTGGCGGCTCCACACGGCCACCACGTCGGCATAGCCGGCGTGATGAGGCATCCCCGCCTTGACGTGACCGAAAGTGTGGCAATGCGACACGTGCAGCGTGGGAATGCCAAGCAGTCGTCCCACTTGCAGTGCCGTGCTGTTCCAGACGTTGAGATCGTGGTGGACGAGGATGGCGCGGATGGGGCGCCGCCGGTGCAACGCCTTGACGCGCTCCACGAACTCGAGGATCTGCGGGACGTTCTGAGCCGCGCTCCGCCGCAGGGAATCCGCAACGCCCTGGGACATCCATTCGAAAACGGCCCGCGCGGGCATGACCTCGCCGGCCGCAACTCGGGAGGCGGCGATCCGGGCGGCGTAGACAGCCTCGGGCGCGTCCATTTCCTCCAGAGTGCCCGCCTTCATGGCGAAGGTCTGCGTCGCGGTCAGGCCGTTCTGGAAGAAAACGAGATCGTATTTGCCGCTTCTCGCCATCCCCTCGAACAGGTGCTGGCCGGTATACAGACCGCGAGCCAGGATCAGGTGCCTGTCGCTCACGACCGGCCCGCCCTCTGACGCTCGGCCGCGTCCACCGAGACGGCGCGGTACGCATACTCCTCCATGCAGGCCCAGAGATTGACACCGCCGGCGCTTGCCTCGCGGGCCAGGGCCTCGTCGGCGGCCAGTTCATGACAGCGTTGGAGGAGCGACTCAGCAATCGATCGAGGATTGGTCGGGTCGGGGTACGGCGGCGACGTTGCCTCGGGAAGGGACGGGTGAGGCTCGAAGAGGCGAGTCGCCAGATCGAACGAGGGACGTAGCAGGTCGGCGGTATTTTTCGTCTGCTGCCCAATGGCCTCCAGCAACGCGCCCAATTCGCGGTCGGAGGCCGCATTCGAGCGCGTGGCCTCGTCCATGCGAGTTTCCAGGATGGTGAAACGGTCCTGAAGATGATCCAGCAGGGGCTCCACGATGTGGGCCACGGTCCGCCCCAAAAACGACTTCCGGCTGCGCAGCAGCTCGATGCTCGTGTGGTTCCCGTTGCTGTGCACTGGCGCTTGCCTCAGAGCACGTACACGTGCGATTTGTCGCGCGCGCCGCTGGCATTCCGAGTATCCACCAGGAGTCGGGACTCCGCAACGATGCGCTCGAAGTCATACTCGCTGTGGTCGGTGGAGATCACCACGCAATCGTAGCCCGCGAGCCCGTCCAGCGCCACGGATTGAAAGCACCGAGCGCCCACTTCCAGCTTCGGGACCCGCGAGTCGTTATAGGACACCTCGGCGCCGCGTCGGTCGAGCAGCTCGATGATTTTCAGCGAGGGCGACTCTCGGGTGTCGGCCACGTCTCGCTTGTAGGCGGCGCCCAGCACCAGGACGC
>VGFD01000296.1 GCA_016868975.1 Armatimonadota bacterium
GGAAAAAATATAATCCAACAAATGCGAGGCCGGCAAACGACCAGAGAACCGCGTTGCGCAGCGTCTTTGCGCCCAGCCGCAACGCCGCGGCCGCCACGATGGCCATCACCGCGGGCTTGAGGCCGTAGAACACGGCGGCCAGCGCGGGGATGGTTCCCCAGGCCGCGTACACGTAGCTGAGCAGCCATAAGATAGACACCGAGGGAAGTACGAACAGCGCGCCGGCCGCGATGCCGCCGGCGACCCCGTGCAGCAGCCATCCAATGTAAATGGTGAGCTGCTGCGCCTCCGGCCCGGGCAGCAGCATGCAGTAGTTGAGCGCGTGCAGAAAGTGCGACTGGCTGATCCAGCGTTTCTTCTCCACGAGCTCGGTCTGCATGATCGCGATCTGGCCGGTGGGCCCGCCGAAACTGATCCAGCCGAGCTTGAGCCAGAAGCGGAAGGCCTCTCCGAAGGACGGGTGCACGTCGTGGAAGTTTGGGGGCGAAGAGTGCATTGGCCTGCCGGACTCGAAGACTGCCGCATGCATTTTCGGGCTTGCGGAGCGGCCGGTGCCCATCGTGCCGGAGCAGGACTAGAGTCGATGCTGCGCTACTGGCTGGTGGCCGGGCTCGTCTTGATGGGGGTCATGCTCGACGCGAGCGCCCAGGAGAAGCCGCCCAGGAAGCGCGTGCCGCGCTGGTTCGTCGGAATGATGGGCACCTACGCCAACGACGCGATTCCCCAGCGCGTCAATGACCGCGGCGTGGCCTTCGCGCAGGAGGCAGGCCTGCGCACCGACCGTCAATTGTTGGGCGCGCGCTTCATCACGCCCATCGGCGGCAGCAGCAGCGACGGCATCACCAGCAACATCTTCAATTTGACCCGGGGCGGCGCGGAAACCGCCAACATGCGGTTTGGCGTCGACGTTCCGGTAAGCAACAGCGGCTCGGTGGCCTTTCAGGGGATGGTGTACGCGCGCGGGGGCAACGCGAGCGTGGGCCGCACCTGGGGCACCACGCTTCCCTGGGGGCCATTCGCGGACAATGCGCCGCAGGGGCAATATCGCACGCCGTTCTTTGAGCCGCAATTCTACAACGCCACCTTTGAGGACGCCACCAAAGAGGCGCGCACCCGGCTGGTGCTTGGAGACTTCCTGCCCATCACCTGGCAGCCGGCCGTCGAGCCGACGCGCAACTTCGTGGACATGGGCCGGCTGACGTTCCGCCCGTTTCAGCTCAATCCCACCATGTTTTCGGTGAATACTCCGTTTCCCCCGGATCGGGTGATTCCCAACACGCGCGCTCCGCTGCGGGGCGGCGAGTTCTACACCCGCACCAAGAATTGGGAGCTTGACCTGGTCAGCGCGCGCGCCGAAATGCATCCCAGCATCGCGTTTGAATTGCAGAAATTCCGCCAGGCGCTCGGGGGACGCGTGGGCTACACGGGTAAAGACGGCGGGCTGGGATTTTCCGGCTTCCACATGTACGGTCAGGATCTGACCATTCCCGGCAATGAGGACTCGCGGGCGGTGAACGCGGGGAGCGAGTCCCTGTGGGCGCTGGACGCCTCTCTGCGGGTCGTCGGCGACCTGTACGTCTACGGGGCGCTCTGCTCGACGGATTTTCGTCGGGCGCGGCCGTTTTCCCGGCTGAGCGGCGCGCTGATCACCGGACTCGCGTACAAGAATTTCCTGGTGCCAAAGGGCGAGGCCCGCCTGCAGTTCGGCCAGATCGAGCCCAACTACGACCCGCTCAACGTGCGCCAGCGCGCCTCGTATCCGGAGAATTACCGGATCTGGGCCGCCGACTTCCGAGTGCCCATGAAGAAGGGCGAGCTGGCCTTGAGCATCAACCGCTACGGGCAGATCGATCCCGGCATGGCGCTGTTGCCGACCGGCTCGTTTGCCGGAAACGATCCGCTCTTTCCGTCCAACGCGCGCAACCAGGGGAAGGGGCATATTCTCGACGTATTGGCGCGCGCGGATTTTCCGCTCGGAAAACTGCCGCTGCACCTCTGGCTGTCGTGGGAAAACATCCAGTACACGCGCGCGCCCAGCGGCGGGCTGGCCAACTCCGCAACCAGCCGCACCGTGGTCCAGGAGATGGCCATGCTGCGCTGGGACGCGCACCCGCACTGGAAGGTGGACCTGGGCGCCATCCACTTCGCCTCGCACGGGGTGATTGGCAATTTCTCCACCAACGTGCTTTTCGCGGAGAACCAGTGGATCCCGCGGCTCGGGCTGACCTGGACGCCGGACGCCAACCGCAGCGCGCGCCTGACATGGCGGCTGTACAGCTTCCAGGATCGGGTCCCGGTGAGCATGGGGCTGAACAACTACGACTGCTCGCAGATCGTCTTCGAATTCCATCAGAAGCTGGGCGACGCGCCCGTCCTGAAGGAATATCCTTGATACAATCCTGAGAGTGAGATTACCGCTCCATCGTCTTTATCCGGGCGTGCAGCGCGCGTGCCAGCGCGTCCAGGTCCGCGGCGGGGCCCTCGACCTCGGCGCGGCCCAGTTTCTCGCGGTCTCGGTACAGGAAGATAATGGCCTTCACCCGCCCACTTTCCACGCGGTAACTGCCGCGCACCACCAGCGCCCCGCTCATGCGCACCGCGCCCATGTACGCGAAATCCTGTTGGAGGAGTAATCCGAGCCGATCGCTCAGACCCAGCGCGTCGCCGCTCTCCTCGTCGCGTAATTCCGGCTCCAGCATGAAGGGCCGTGGCGCGGGAAGCACGATGGCGCCGCGATCCTCGTCGCCCAGCGTGCCCGCGTCGAAATTCGCCGATGCGCCCGGCGATGAAACTCGTGGAATCTGCGTCGCGGAAATTCGCTTCACTTCACCCTGCGCGAATCCAAACAATTTCAGCACGTCGACGAACTCGCGGTCGCGCAGCGCGGGTCCCTTCAGGCCGGTGAGCAGCGCGTAGGTGAGCACCCCGTGCTCGAATGGCGCGGCCTCGTAGCTTGCCGCGTCGGCTGCGCAGCCCATCAGCACGTGCATGCCGGCCGCCTCGCCCAGGGCGTCCGCGCCGCGCACCTACTCGGCGGAGACGAACGCGGACGCCGCCGCGCCCGCCGCGCACGTGTCGAGGATAATCGCTCGGCGGGTCGCGCGCACCGAGTTCAGCCACTTCGCCAACCGCGCCGCGGTGAGCGGTCCGTCCCGGGCCAGGAAGGCGTAGCCGTCGGCGCCGCCGACCCCGTGGCCGGCCAGGAAGAGCAACACCACGTCCTCCGGCTGGGCGCTTGCGGCCACTTCCGCGAACGCCTTTTCAAAAGCAGCCGTGGTGGGCTCGTCGGAGCCGCTCGCCAACAATTTCACGTGGACGCGATCCGCGCCGAAGAGCCGGCCGCCGGCCCGACGCACTACCGTCGCCACGTCCACCGCGTCGCGTGATGCGTAGCGAAGGGAGAGCGCTCGATCGTCGTACCGCGATACTCCGCCCACGATCGCGTACAGCGACGAAGGCCGCCGCGCGGCGCCGGGTTTTTCCACCCAGATGGCGCGCGCGGCGCGGCTGCGGATGCTGTCGTCCTGGTTGGCCGCCACGACCGTTACCACGTTTTCTTGTCCCGGCAAAAGCGGCGCCTCGTGAAGTTCCACCTGGCCACTCGAAGCGGGCACGGGCACGCCGTTGACCCGCACGTCGAGGGTGCCGACCCCGCCGCCGCGCGGCTCCAGATGAATCCTTACGAAGGATTCGTCGCGCTCGACGCGCACCGCGGGCGGCAATTGCAGGCCGTCGAGCGGTGGCACGTCACGCACGCTTCCTCCATGGTGGCGAATTTTCGGAACGGTCTGTACCGTTACCCCCGCGGCCTGCGCGATCTGGTCGAGCGTGACATCCGCTTTGTAGGGTTTCGCGGGGGTCGCGGCGCATGGACTGAGTATGGCGTTTCTCTCCTCCCGCCGCGCGGACGCCGTCTGCCTGGGGATCGCGTGCCTGGCATCGCTCCTGTTCTTCGCGCACCTGATGGTCGGAAATTGCCTTTACTTTGAAGATCTCTGGTCCTATTACCACTGGAAGCTGATCCTGCGCGACATGTGGCGCGAGGGGCGCTTCATCTGGTGGAGCCCCTACGAGTACGCCGGCCTGCCCACCCTGGGGGACATGCAGAAGGCGCTCTTCTATCCGCTCACGCTGCCCTTTTACGTGATGCCCATCTGCGAGGCCATCGCGACGTACACCATCGTGCACTTTGCCATCAGCGGCTGCGGCGCGTACGTCCTCGCGCGCGGCCTGGGGCTGCCCGCGTTCGCCGCCCTGGCCGCTGCGCTGGCCTATGCGTTCGGTTTCTGGCCGCTATGCAAGATGAGCGTGCTCCCCATGATCGGGGGATATGCGTGGATGCCGTGGATGCTGCACGGCATCCGTATGTTGCAGAGCGAAACCACTCGCCGCTGGATCGTTCTCACCGCGTTTTTCGTGGGGATGGTGTGGCTGTCCGGCGCCCCCCAGGTGTCGTATTACGCGACGCTCGCGGCGCTGTTATTGATCCTGACCGGCGCGCGGCTTCCGCTGCGCCGCAACGCAGCCATCCTGGTGGCGCTGGTCGGGGGATTTCTCCTGGCGGCGCCCCAGTTCATCCCGGCCGCCATGGTGGCGAAGCAGACGCTCCGCGCGCGCGGGATGAGCTACAAATTCGGCACCACCTACAGCCTGACGACGCGCATGCTGTGGACGGCGGTGGCGCCCTTCACTTTCGGGGTTTCCGATCTCCGCCCCGGCGAATCCCGCGGACCGTTGTGGGCCGCCGCCGTATCGGCCGCCGGCGGCGATCCCCGGGGAACCGCGCGCACGCCGCCGGTGTCCACACCATCCGGCGTGCCTTACAAGGCACCGGAAAATATTGTCTGGCAGGGCGACTGGTCGTGGGAGGAGATGTGCATCTACCCGGGCATCGCGGTGTGGCTGCTGGCCTTCGTGGCGGTGCTCTCATCGCGGCGCTGGCTGGTGGGCGGGCTGTTTGCCGTCGCGGTCTTGTCGTTATTGCTCTCGCTGGGTTCCAACGCGCCGTTCTATCGCCTGTTTTTTGAATTCGTGCCGGGCGCGGATGAATTTCGCGTGCCGGCCCGGCTTTCCATGTTTTTCTGCGCCAGCATGGCATTTCTGGCCGGACTCGGGTTGGAGGCGCTGCTCCGCGCGGAGTCCGGTCGGGTGCGCACGACCGCGGCCGGCATCGCGCTGGGGGCCGCCCTGCTGTGGGTCGCGCTGCGCCTGTCCGGACCGCAGCCGGCGGTGCCGCTGCAGGCATTTGCCGACATCGCATACATTTTTCTCGCACTCAGCCTGCTGGGCGTGGGGATGATTGCCGTGCAGTGGCGCTCGGCTGGCGCCGTCCTGTTGTTGGCCGCGATTTTCGCCGAGCTGGCCTTCCTGGGGCACGGAGTGGCCCGCACCGTGCGCGGCGCCGAGCCGCTGGCCGCCGCCGACGCGCTGAAGCGGATGGCGAAATTCGAAGGCGTGCACCGGGTACTGGTGGGAACCAGCGACCGCATTCCCGGATCCACCTCGTTCTGGACCATCGATCATCGCCTGCAGAACGTCCAGGGGTGGAATCCCATCGCGCTGGCGCCCTACATCGAATATCTCTTCTTTGACTCGGCCGGGCGATTCCCGTCGGGCAGCGACGAGATCGAAAGCCTGGTGGTGACGAATTATTTATTCGTCGTTCCCCATCTGCGCTCGCCGCTGCTCGACCTGCTGGGGACGCGGCTGGTGGCCACCATCGATCCCGACGGCTCCGAGCACGTGCTGGAAAACAAGCAGGCGCTGCCCCGCTGGTGGTGGGTCGCCAAGGCGGAAGTTGAGAAGGACGGCCAGAAGGCGCTCGGGCGCGTGCAGCGAGGCGAAGTCGACCCGCGGAAGGTCGCGTTGTTGGAAACGCCGGCCGCGGCGGAGGGCGGCACTGCGACGGTCAAGCTCAAATATTACGGCCTGGATCGCGTGACGCTGGAGGTTGACGCCACGAAGCCCGGCCTGCTGTGCACCAGCGAGTTGTACGAGCGCGGCTGGCACGCGGCCGTGGACTACGCGCCGGTCCCCACCATCCGCGCCTTTCACGCATTGCTGGCGGTGCCGGTCCCGGCCGGCAAGCACGACGTGCGTCTCACCTACCATCCCCCGGGGTTGACGCTCGGTCTGGGCCTCTTCGTGCTCGGACTGGCCGTCCTGGCCGGCGTCGTGGTGGCGTGGCCGGAAGAACCCGACGGAACGGAAAAGGACCCCGCGTCGCCGCGAGGTCCTTCCCCGGAAGCGGCTTAACCGACGACGAGCGTCTTCTGGCCGGGCTTCCACTCGGCCGGGCACAGGCCGCCGGTCTGCAGCGCCTGCAGCACGCGGAGCGTCTCGTCGACGCTGCGGCCGATGTTCAGGCTGTGCACGACCTTGTACTGGAGCACGCCGTTCGGATCGATGATGAACAGGCCGCGCAGCGCGAGGCCGGCACCTTCGTCCAGGACGTCGTAATCGCGCGCCATGGTCTTGTTGAAGTCGGCGGCCAGCGGATAGCGCAGGCCCTGGATGCCGTTCTGGTCGCGGGGGGTCTGGATCCACGCGCGGTGGCTGAACTTGGAGTCGGTGGACACGCCGAGCACCTCGGCGCCCAGGTTCTTGAACTCCTCGACGCGGTCGCTGAACGCGAGCAGCTCGGTGGGGCACACGAACGTGAAGTCCAGCGGATAGAAGATGATGGCGAGCCACTTCCCCTTGTACTCGTCAAGGCTGACGGGGTCCTTGAGGGTCTTGATGTCCTTGGTGCTGTCGAGTTTGAACGGGGGGGCCGGTTGGCCGACTTGTGCAGGCATGGGTCTTCTCCTTTTCAGCTCTTCCAATCATGTC
>VGFD01000297.1 GCA_016868975.1 Armatimonadota bacterium
TTCGGAATGCTTGGCGGCGGCGGAAATTTTGCCTTCCGCGATAGGAAGAATTTTCACCCACTCCGTCGAAGTCCGCGTGCCATGGAAGCCAGCGTCATGGAGCGCCGAAGCGGCGAAGCGAGTCTCGTCGAGAAATACCGCGCGCACGAAGCGGCCTGGAAGCGCCGCCCTCCCATCATCCGCACGCGCCACCAGATTCATCTGGGAGACGCGAGAGAGATGGAACCGCTCGGCGCCGACCATCCGATTCACCTGGTGGTCACTTCGCCGCCTTATTGGAACCTCAAGCGCTACGCGCACGACCGCGGCGGGCGCCAGCTCGGGCACCTGGACGACCGCCGGGAGTTTCTCACCCAACTGGGCCGTGTATGGCGGCGCTGCCACGACCAGCTCGTGCCGGGCGGGCGGCTCTGCGTGGTGGTCGGGGACGTATGCCGGGCGCGGCGCGCCAACGGGCGGCACCTGGTGGAGCCTCTCCACGCCTATATTCAAGTGCAGTGCCAGGGAATGGGCTTCGATCCGCTGGCGCCGATTTTCTGGAACAAGATCGCGAACGCGTCCACCGAAGTCGCCGGCAACGGCGCCACCTTTCTGGGCAAGCCCTACGAGCCGAATGCGGTCATCAAGAACGACGTCGAGTACATCCTGATTTTTCGAAAACCCGGCGGCTATCGCAAGCCGACCCAGGAGCAGCGCGACCTCTCCATGATCAGCAAGGCCGATCACCGACAATGGTTTCAGCAGGTGTGGACGGACGTGCCCGGCGACCTCCAGCGCAAGCACCCGGCGCCGTTTCCGGCCGAAATTGCGCGCCGCCTGATCGGGATGTTCAGCTTCGTGGGCGACACCGTCCTGGATCCGTTCTGGGGCATCGGAAATACCACGCAGGCCGCTTCAATCATGCACCGAAATTCCGTCGGGTTTGAAATCGAGCCGCAATATTTCGAGGTGGGACGCGAGCGCTTCGCAAAGCCGATCAAGGATGCCGCGGTGACGTTCCATGCCTAATCCCGTCACCTTCTTGTCGCACCTGCAGGAGCACGGCTACCATCCACGCTCGGACAAGCACTCCAACGCGCTGTGCGAGGCCATCGTACACGATCTGCTCGACTGGTGCCCGCGTCTCCGAGAGGACGCCGCGACGGGGCGTCTGGTGTACGATCTGAATTTCACCATCCGTCCCGGCACCGCGGAATGGAACAGCGACCTCGTGCTGGGCCACGCGCAGCTCGGCACGCGGCCGCCGGACCCGGCGCTCGGCATTCACCACGCGCCGCCTTCCACGGTGCTCATCGCCATCGAGATCAAGGCGGTCATGACCGAGCATCGCAAGAACGTGAAAAACCGCAAGCGGGATTTCGAGGCGCACCACGAGCACGTGCACAATTACAATCAACAGGCCGTCGCGGGAGGCGTGCTCATCGTCAACGCCGCCGACCGCTTCGCGTCTCCGCTGCGGCTTGGCGGCGAGGCCACCGTGCACGGAAATCCCACCGCGCTGGTCGAGCACTGCATCGGGCAACTGCGCGCGGTAAGCAGCCGCGGCGGCGCGACCGGCTACGGACTGGAAGCCAAGTGCGCGCTGGTGGTGAGCCACGACAATATCGACAACGCCCGCTCATCCTACTGGACGCGCCCGCCCGCGCCGGCCATCGGCGACCCGCTCCACTACGACGCGTTCATCCAGTCGATCTCCACGCAATACACGCAGCGGTTTTAGTTCACATCTGCCGCGAAAACGGCAACACCGGGAAACATCCACGAAACAATCCGGAAACACAATGTTCTCCCCGGGTTCACGAGCTGGAAACAAGTGTGGGGTATGCTCTGATCTCGCGAAGCGAGCAGCCGCCAGTGATGGACGAACGCAAGGCGGCTGTGCTAACATCCAATGGAGGATCGACATGGCTCCTGGAGGACACAACATGCGCAAGGAGCTGGAACAGCTCAAGACCGCCTACGAGGGGTTCGCGGACGGCATGGCCGCCCACTTTGGCAGTTTTCGCAAGGAAATGCGCGAGAAACATGCCGAGGGGGGAGCGATCATCAAACATCTGGGTGAGGACGTCCAGAACCTGTCGAAAGACGTCCAGAACCTGTCGAAAGACGTCCAGGACCTGTCGAAGGACGTTCAGAACCTGGCAGACCACGTCCAAGACCTGGATAGGGCCACGTCACGCAACACAGCTACGCAAGATCAATCAATGGCGCTTACTGAGGAGCTGTTTGCCAGCCATCGCGGGAACGTCGCCGTCATTTGGGGCGCATTATTCGAGAGCATCGGGGAGAACGCCAGCGACGTGCCTGCGCTGAAGGTTCAGCAGGAGGACATCTTGCGCCGCCTCGACGCCCTGGAGGGTCGCCAGGCCAGCTAGCGCTAGCCCCCGTCGCCGGGCCTCAGTGGCCGCCGTCATCTGAGAATCCGCCCGGCATGCGGAGCGCCGCTCGCAGCCGCCGCAGATATACCTCGGCGGGGATGAGCGTGGCGCCGAAGCGGGCCATGTGGTTGGTCAACTCCTGGCAGTCGAGCAGCACGTAGCCGCGCGCGCGCAGGCGCTCCACCAGCGCCACCACGCAGACCTTCGAGGCATCGGGAGCGGCCGCGAACATGGATTCTCCGAAAAACGCCCCGCCCATCGCCAATCCATACAGGCCGCCCTGCAGCGCCCCGTCGCGCCACGCTTCCACGCTGTGCGCCCATCCGCGCTCGTGAAGCGCCGAGTAGGCATCGATAATGCTCCGGGAAATCCAGGTGCGCGAGCGGGCGGCGCAGCCCTGCATCACCCGCCGGAAGCTCGTATTGACGCGGATTTCGTAAATCCCCCGCTTGATGGTCTTGCGCAAGGATTGAGGAACGTGCAGGTCGTCCAGCTCGAGGATGGCCCGCGGGTCGGCGGTGTACCAGCGGACGCGGCCAGCCGGGTCCGCCATGGGAAATACGCCGCGGGCATAGCCGCTCAAAATCCGCGCGAGATTTTCCTCGCTGTCGTCGAAACGAACGGCTTCAGGCGTTGTCGACTTCCACCTGCAATCGAATCTGGCGCAGCACCGCGGCGACCTTCTGGCAGTTTTCCTTGGAGCCTGAGTAGGCCACGGCACGCCCGCATCGGTGCGCTTCCTCCATGATCATGGTGGCCTTTTCGAGCGACGCGCCAGTGGCCTTCTGGATCTGAAAGACCACCTCGTCCATGCTGTGCACGTCGTCGTTGTACAAGATCACTTTCCAGGGGTGCTGCAGTTTCTTTTCCTGGTCCACATCCGGATGGGTGATGGTGGGATGGGTGATGGTGGCTGGAGGCATGCGCGCCTGCTTCGCCGCCAAAAGAAAAACCCCCTCGGGAAAGGGGGCAACTGTATTTTGAGAGCATCTTCCAGATGGACAGGATTGGTTTGAGTTTGCCTCTCTGCCAGGCCCTCTGCCGGAGCCCGGTAGATTTCTTAAAAAAGCTGGTTGCCGAACGGGCTGAACCCGAAGTTGGGCTGCTGTTGCTGCTGGCCCTGGGCAACGGTCTGGTTGCCGTTGTTGTCCCACTTGCCGTCGCGGTCGTTGTCGGTGTAGTTGGTGGTCTGGTTCTGGTCGAAGCCGCCCAGCTGCGCGCCGGGAGGGAAGATCTTCACCTTGTTGACCACGCCCTGCGGGTTGTCGGCTTCCATCACCACCCGGGTGCCGTCCTGGAGGGTGAACATGCCGTTCTTGCGGCTGAAATCCTCAGACTTGCTGCCGTCGGGATTGGTCTTGTGCGGGTCGCCCCAAACCTTCCAGTCGCGGGCCTGGGCGGGCTGCTCGCTGCCGTGGTGGCATCCGCAAATCCCGGCAGGGCCGCCGAAGCCGGCGCCGGCCGCCGCCATTGCCCAGGAGTTCTGCTGCGAGTTGTAGGCCATCGCCATCGCGAAGGAGCAATTGCCGCCCTGGCCCTGCTGTCCGCCGCCGCCCGTCGGGTGGGACTGGCTGCCGCCGCCCGGCTCCTTCACCTTCACCTCGTCGCCCTGCCAGCTGATGGTGGAGCCGCCGGGGGTAGTGTGGGTCTGGCCCTTCTGGAGCTCGATGCCCTGGCCGGGGCCGTTCTGGCCGTTCTGGCCGGGACCCTGCATTCCGATGGGCTGGCCGGCGCCAGGGAACCCCTGGCCGGGCCCACCCTGCTGGCCGCGGCCGGCGCCTTGCTGCATCGCCATCATCATCATCATCATCATTGCGAACATCTGCATCATCTGCTGCATCATGCCGCCCTGACCGAGCCCGTTGAGGCCGCCGCCCATTCCGGGGAAGCCGCCCAGTCCAGGGAAACCGCCGCCCAGACCCGGGAATCCGCCGCCCATTCCGGGGAATCCGCCGCCCATTCCGGGGAATCCGCCGAAGCCCATTCCGGGGACCATCCCGCCGCCGCCCAGGGCGCCAAACTGGTTGCCGAGCAGGAATGCGGGGAGGAATCCGCCGCCCTGGCCTCGGTCAAAAAGCTCCGCGGTGGGGTTGAAACTGTCGGCTCCGAAACCCCGACCCATCAGGGGATTGGCGGTCAGGCCGCCGCCGTTGAAGAAGTTGAGCGTCAAACCGTTCATTTGGCCGCCCAGGGCCAGGGGTGACAGCATCTGCATCGCGTTACTCTCCTCAATATTACGGGCCTGCCCGCCCGCAGTCTCCATCCTCGCGGATAAGACATCCCGCCGATCCGAAACTGCAGAAAGAAGAGAATTCTAAACAGGATATTAACCTGTAAACAATTTGTTGACTGATTGTTGCCAGACTGTTAACAGTTTTAAGGTTCCTTAAAGACCTGCGGGGGAACCTCAAGAGCCAGGGCGAATCACATGCCCGTGAACCGCGCCGTCATGACCTTCCGTCGCCGTTCGAGCGATGGAGCCGAGCGGAGCGGCATCTTGATCCGGGCCCTGGCCGCCGCATTGATGCTCGCCTCACTGCTGGCTCTCCCCGCGCACGCCCAACTGCAGCAGGAGGGAACCGGCTACACCCGGAGTCCCCGTTGGAGCGGGCTGCTCTGCCCCGACGACGCGGTGCGCCTCGCCCTGACCCACAGCCTGCGCCTGGCCATGGCCCGCGAAGCCGCTCTGGAGGCCGCCGCGCGCACCGCCCTGGCCGCCTCCGAGCTGCGGCTCAAGCTTTCGGCGAACGCCATCGCGGTCTCCCAGAATACACCCATGATCTACGCGACGCAATCAATGCCCGTGTACTACGCGGGGCTTCCCGGCCGCCCATCCATCGACGGGAATCTGGTGGCCATGCTCCCTCTCTTTACCGGCGGCCGCCTGGACGGCCTGCTGGCGGCCGCGCGCGAAAATGAGAAGGCCGCGCTGGCCCTCACCGCGGCAGAGCTGGTGGACGTTGCGCGCAACGCCCGGGTGGCGTACGCCCGCGCGCTGCTGGCCCGCGACCGGATGGACATTGCCGCCTGGGAGGTGGCCCAGCGCGAGGAGGACGAGCGCATCGCCGAGCGCCGTTTCAAGGCCGGCGCGGTGGCCCGCAACGTCCTTTACCAGGCCCGCGCGGAGCGGGCCGGCGCCCTGCAATCCCAGAACGAGGCGCGCGCCGAGTTCGCCCGAGAGGACGCCGCCCTGAAGACTGTCCTCGGCATTGACGTGGCCTCCGACTTGCAGTATGAGGATGCGCTGGCTGCCGCGCCAGCGGCTCGCGACGAAGCCATGGAAGTCCGCGCGGCGCTGGAAGGCCGCCCGGATCTGCAAGCCGCTCGCCACGGAATCGCCGCGGCGGCCCGCGAAGTACGCGCCGCGCACGGCCGCTACGCGCCGCAGATCTACGGGATGGCCATGCTCGATCGCGTCTACCGCGACCCCTTCTCGTCGAAAAGCATGACCGAGGGCGGCTACAGCGTTGGCGCCGTTCTCAGCATTCCAATCATCGACGGCAGCGCGCGCGCCGCCGAGGTGAAGATGGCCCAATCCCAACAGCGCCAGCGCCAGATCGTGCTCGACGAGCTGGAGCTGGAGGCCACCCGCCAGGTTCGTGACGCGGTCACCACGCTCGACGCCGCGCGCAAGAATGCCGAGCTTGCCTCCGAGCAGGTCACCCTGGCCCAGGAGAACCTGCGGGTCGCGCGGCTGCGCTTCGAAGCGGGTCGCGGCATCCACCTCGAAGAGCTGGAAGCGCTCCGCGCGCTCGTCGAGGCCCGCTACAATCTCACGAAGGCGCGCTTTGCCGCCAACACCGCGCGCGCCGATCTGCTGTGGGCCACCGGCCGCCAGGAGGAGCAGCCATGAGAGTCCTGCTCACTTTCATTTTCGCGCTCGCGCTGTCCCAGGCGGCGCTCGCCAATCCATATCAGGTGCAGGTAAGCACCGATCCCGCGGTGATCCCGGTGGGGCCCGCGCGCCTCATCATCCGCGTCTCCGCCAACGGACAGCCGGTGGCCAACGCCACTGTCACGGCCATCGCCGAGATGCCCGGCATGAAGATGGGAGAGCGGGTGGAGACGGCCACCGCCAGCACGCCTCCCGGGACCTACGTGGCGCCGGCCGCCTTCCCCATGGAGGGCGCTTACCGCGCCACGGTGACGGTGCGCGGCCCCCAGGGCGAGGGGACCACGGTGGTGTCCATGCGCACCGGTCAAAATACCGCGCCGGGCAGCGGTATCGGCTTCATGCCGTTCGTGGCGGTCGGCATGCTCGGGCTGGTCGGCTTCGCGATCTGGCGCTCCTATCGCCTGGGGATGCGCCCCGACTGGCGACGGCTGCTCACCCCGCAGAGCCTCGGCGCCGTCGCGTTGATCGTCGTGATCCTGGGCGGCGCCATCTACGCGGTCAATCACTGGCGGAGGCCCGGATCGATGACGCCCATTGAGG
>VGFD01000298.1 GCA_016868975.1 Armatimonadota bacterium
GAAAATCCGCGCCACCGTGTCGTCGAGCGCTTCGCGGCCGGAATCGTGGTAGCCGTAGCCGGTGCTGCCAAAAAAATGTCCCTCGCTCCAGCCGACCTCAAGGAACGTGCGCAGCACCTTTACTTGATTGGCCTGCGCGATGCGTCGCACCCGGGCGCGCGCTTCCTCGGTGGCCTCCTCGGCGGCCCGAGCGCGGGAAATCAGATCGGCGTCGTGGCCGAGATCCTCCGCCCACTCGAAGGGCCGCGGATCCACCGCGATCAAGGCGCGGCCTCGGTGTACAGCCGCCCGCCGAAGCGCTCCTTGATCTCTTCGTCGTAGCGGTTCGCGGTGCGCGCCACGGTGGACAGCGCCGTGACCAGCTCGTCCGCGTCCAGGAAATCCCCCAGCAGCGTGTGGCCGAACCAGACCTGGTCGTCGCGCAGCGCGAAATGGCCGAACAGTAGATTCAAATTCTGGGTGGCCAGAAATCTGGTGAGCTCATCGGTGACCGGCACGTCAACGTTGGTCACCGAAAATAACTGCACGACGGTGTGCGACTGGCCCTCGCCGCTCCATGTTCGCGGGCACACGAACACGCGCGCCGACTCGTACTCGATGAAGAAGTCGCCCTCGTCATCCACGTGATAGGCGCCGAAGTGCTCGTTTAAGTACGACTCGAGCACGCCGCGCAGCTCGTCCACGCTGACCGTCATGGGGAAGGAGCCTTTCAACCGAAGTCCGCGGGCGTTCAACGATCCCTTATTCATTTCCCTCCAGCGCGCGCGCCAGCGCCGGCAGGGAAACGTCGTAGCGGTAACCGGTGTCGCGGTGCCCGTCGTTGAATTCCTCGTACACGTGCGCGACGCCCGCGCGATCGAGCCGGTCGCGGAAGATGCGCGCGCCCAGCTGCAGGTTGTATTCGTCCTGGGTGCCCACGTCGAGATAGAGCAGGCGCAGCGACTTGAGCGCGTCGGCCGCCTCGCGCCTCTCCAGCATCCGCACCGGGTCGTGCGCCAGCCAGCGCAGCCAGACGTCCTCGCGAAACTCGCTGCTGGACTCGTCAAACGGCAGGTCGAAGCCATACGGCTGGGCATTGGGATGCGGCGAGTAGGCCGCCGCCATGGCGACGATGCTCATCGCGGTAAAATCCGCGCCCTTCTTGCGGAGCGCGAGATTGAAGTGATTGCGGAAGGCGACCAGCCCGCGGTGCTGGGAAATCACCGCGGCCGCCTTGGGAATGTCCGGCAGGTAGCAATATTCGAAATACATGTCACCGGCGTGGCAGCCCACCACGCCGAAGCGGTCCGCGCGCTGCATGCCCAGCACCAGCGCGCCGTAGCCGCCGCTGGACTTGCCGACTACCGCGCGGCTGTCGCGGTGCGCGATGGTGCGGTAGGCATGGTCGACGTGCGAAACCACCTCGTCGGCCAGGAAATCCTGGTAGCGGCCCAGCGCGGACGAGTTCAAGTACTGGCCGCCGCCGTACGCGGTCATGCAATCCGGCATCACCACGATGACCTCGGGCATGCGCCCGTCACAGATAAGGGCTTCGACCCGCTCCGGCAGCGTCGGCGACCAGCAGTTGTAGTTGAGGAACGAGCGGCCCGCGCCGGTGTATCCGGCCAGGGTATAGATGACGGCGAACTGGCGGCCGGTGTCGCGATCGTACGAAGGCGGCAGGTAGATGGGCACCTGGCGCGTCGTGGGGTCGCCGGGCAGGTTTCCCTCCAGGCACTCGCTGCGAATCTCGTCAATGACCAGACGTCCTTGCATACGGGGAGATAAAACGCTTCCCAAGGGGATTCCTGGCGACGCGCGCCCAATCTCCCCGCCGATGCCCGCGCTCGACCCCCAGATCCTCACCGTGGTGCTGGTGGCGCCCCGCTACGCCGACAACGTTGGCGCGGTGGCGCGCGCCATGGCCAACTTCGGCGGCAAGGCCCTGCGGCTGGTGGCGCCCAACGCGATGACCCGGGACGGACTGGCGCGCCGCGCGGCCCGCGCCGGCGAGGAGCTTCTCGACGCCGCCCAGACCTTCGACACGCTGGCCGAGGCGCTCGACGGCATTGACCTGACCATCGCCACCAGCCACCGCGCGGGCCGCCACCGCCGTCCGCTCACGCCCTGGGCCCTCTCGGGAGATCTCCTCGACCGCGTGCAGCCGCGCAGCGTGGCCCTCGTGTTCGGCCCGGAAGACCACGGGCTGAAGCGCGACGAGATCGACCTCTGTAGACATCTTGTGAGGATCCCCACGCGCACGCCAATGAACCTTGCGCAGTCCGCGGTTGTCCTGCTCTACGAGCTGTGCGCTCGGGAGCGCGGCGCCGCAGACCATCGGCCCGCCGCCGCCGACGGCGCCGTGCCGCGGATCGTCGCGGCGGCTTCCGACGCGCTGACGCGCGCGGGCTACCCACGCCACCGCAAGCCGATGGAAGGAGAGATGGCAAAGCTCGCGGACATCCTGTCGCGGGCGCGGCCGGATCCGTTCGAGACGAATTTCTTGATGGGGATTTTTCGCCACCTGGCGCGCGCGGATGACTGAGTTGGTCGGCTTGTCCACTGAAGGATGGCTGTTCCTGGCGCGCCCTCTGCTGAGCGTGCTGGTGGTGGCCATGGCGGCGCTCGCGTGGCGGGCGGATCGCCTCGCGTCGCGGCGCCCGAACCCATCGGAAACACCGGTGCCGCTGGCCCCGGGCTGGTACGTGGAAGTGCTGGAGCCGGGCCTGGCGCACTCCATCCACAAGGGGATGCGGATTCCCGTGCCGGGCGTGCTCACCCTGGGACGCGCGCCGGAGAACGCCGTGGTGATTGAGGACCCGGCCGTGTCCGCGAGCCACGCGCGCCTTTGCTGCGACGCGCAAGGCTGCACGGTGGAGGATCTGGGCAGCCGCAACGGCACCCTGGTGGACGAAAGCCTCCTGGCCGGACAGCGCGCGGTTGCCGACGGGACGCTCATCCGCGTGGGAGACGCCATGCTGGGGGTAAGGCACGTCGTATGAGGGAACGGCGTCGCCTCGAGCGAGGATTGCTGCTGCTCGCCGCGCTGGTATTGCTCGTCCACGGCTTCGTTTACGGTCACGCCAACCCGCACGCCTCGCCGGGCGACGTTCTTCGCGGAGTCGGCTTCGTCGTCAGCCTGTTTTTTGTAGCCCATCTCGCGCTGACCTTTTTCGACCACCACGGCGATCAATATTTGTTGCCGCTAAGCTGCCTGCTGTTCGGCATCTCCTGTCTTGAGATCCACCGGCTCAATCCGCTGATGGGACGGGCGCAGGTCGGCTGGCTGGCCATCGCGGTGCTGGGACTTTTGTTGTGGCTGGCAATCGTACGGGACTATCGCCGCTTGCAGGATCTGAAGTACGTGATGCTGGCCGGCGGAGTGTTCCTGCAGCTGGTCGTGATGCTCTTCGGCACCGAGGTGAACGGCGCCCGCCTGTGGCTGCGGCTGGGATCGTGGTCGTTCCAGCCGGTCGAGATCGTGAAGATATTGCTGGTCGTGTTCCTGGCCGCCTATCTGCGCCAGCATCGCCATTTCCTGACCTTGAAACTATGGGGCGAGGAACGGCCGCTGGCCGTGCGCTACTTGCTTCCCCTGATTGCCATCGCCATGGGCGCCGAGATCATTTTCGTCGTGCAGAAGGACCTCGGCCAGGGCCTGCTGTTTTTCGGCGTGTTCTTGACGATGTTCTACGCGGGCACGCGACGGCGCGGGATGGTGGCCGCCAGCCTGATCTCCTTCGCGCTCGTCTCCTATGTCTGCTACCGATTGTTCGGCCACGTGCGGGTGCGCTTCGCGGCCTGGATCGATCCCTGGCAGAGCCCTCACGACTGGGGGTATCAGATCGTGCAAGCGCTCTACGCCCTGGCCTCCGGCGGGTGGCTGGGAAGCGGCCTGTACCGCGGCCAGCCCTGGCGTATTCCGGACGCGCACACCGACTTTATCTTCGTGTCGCTCATTGAAGAGCTCGGCAGCGTGACCGCGGCCGCGCTGCTGGCCTGCATCGCCCTGCTGGTGGTGCGCGCCTTCCGCGCCGCGCGCGCGGCCCGCGACGAGTTCGGCGCCCTGCTGGCCTGCGGCATCGGGGCAGTGCTCGGCCTGCAATCGTTTCTGATTGTGGGCGGCAGCATCAAGATGATCCCGATTACCGGAATTACCCTGCCGTTCATGTCGTACGGCGGATCATCGCTGCTGGCGAATTTCTTGATGCTTGCCCTGATCCTACAGATCAGCAATGTCCGGGAGAGCGACCGCTCGCTGGCGCCCGGCCTGAATCGCGGGTTGCGCGTCGCCTCAATTTTTTACTTGTTGCTGCTGCTCAGCCCCATGGTGTATCTGCTGGTATTCCGACTCTACGCCGGGGCCGGAATTGCCGCCAGTCCGGACAATCCGCGAACCCGTGAGGACCTGCGTGCCAGGGGAGGAATCACGGATCGCACGGGCGAACTGCTGGCGCGCTCTGAGGGGCCTCCCACCTGGAAGCCTGGGGCGCCTGGATCGGATCCAATAGGAGCGTCGTCGAAGGGTGGCGCACCCGTCGACGGGGCACCGTGGGACGACCCGGGCGAAGGATGGCATCGGCGGTACGCCGCTGATCGGGCGCTCGGGCCGCTGATTGGCTACCGCTCGCTGGTGCTGGGCGCCGCGGGCCTGGAACGCTCGCAAGACGAGGTGCTGCGCGGCGTGGTCACGCCCGGCGGGCTCCTGGGGGCGGCCTGGCTGGCAGCAGGCGGCGACCTGCGGGGCAAGGACGTGGTCCTTACCGTCGACGCGGAGCTGCAGCGGCTGGCCTACCGCTCGCTGGACGGACGGCGGGGCGCCGTGGTCGTCCTCGACCCCCGCAACGGCGAGGTCCTGGCCTGCGTTTCAGCGCCCGGCTTCGATCCCAACCGGGTGAGCGACGAATCCACCTGGGGGAAGCTGCTCCGCGATCGGAGCGCGCCGTTGCTCAATCGCGCCACCGAAGGGAGCTACCCGCCGGGCTCGGTGATCAAGCCCGCGGTACTGGCGTTGGCGCTCGATGCCGGCACGCTGCGGCTCGGCGAGACCTTCTCCTGTCCGGGCTGGATCGAGGTAAACGGCTATCGGATGCACGACTACGCGCCCGGCGGGCACGGCACGCTGGACGCAACGCACGCCATGACATGGTCGTGCAACGTCGCCTTCGCGCGGATTGCCACGGGCGTCGGCAACCGCCCCTTTATGGAGGGGCTGCGCCGCATGGGGCTGGGCGCCGCGCCATCCATGGAGCTGCCTTGCGGCGCGGGAAACCTGCCGCAGTCTTCTGCGGTCACGCCGGAGATGCTTGCCCAGATGGGCTTCGGCCAGGGCGAGATGACGGTGACGCCGCTGCAAGTGGCGATGCTCATGGCCGGGCTGGCCAACGAAGGGCGCGTGATGCGGCCTCACCTGGTGCGTGCCACGCGCACCCAGGGCGGTCGAGAGACGCGCGCGGACGCGGAGGCGGCAATCCGCATGTGCTCCGCGTCGTCCGCCCGCCAGGTGGCCGGAATGATGGTTTCGGTGGTGGACCGCGGCACCGGCGCCGCGGCGCGCATCCCCGGCGTGGCCATAGCGGGGAAGACGGGCACGGCGGAGAATCCCCACGGGCCCGCGCACGCGTGGTTTGCTGGATTCGCGCCGGCGGACGCGCCGCGCGTGGCCATCGCGGTGATTGTGGAAAACGCGGGCTCGGGCGGCGTGGAGGCGGCGCCCATCGCGCGGGTGCTGCTGGAAGCGGCCCTGAGCCCGCCAGGGCGGTCAAAATGAGGAAGCAGGCCGCGAAGCGAGCCGTAAATCGAATATGGCGTCGGCTGTGACGACCCCCATCTCGAACGAGTCAAGTAAAAGGGAGACGGCATTGGACAGCAGGGTAACCAGCAAGCTCACCACGGACTTCGTGCAGGTCACGGAAGCGGCGGCCATCGCGGCGGCGCGGCTGGTGGGCCGCGGCATGCGCAACGAGGCGGACGAGGCGGCCGTGGAAACCATGCGCCGTCTGCTGGGCGAGCTTGGCGTGGAAGGCCGCGTGGTCATCGGCGAAGGCGAGCGCGATGAGGCTCCGATGCTGTACATCGGCGAGGTCATCGGCAACGGCGATCTGAAGATCGACATCGCCGTGGACCCCGTGGAGGGCACCAACCTCGTCGCGAACGGGCTGCCCAATGCCATCGCGGTGGTGGCCATCTCCGAGCGCGGAGGACTGCTCGCCGCGCCAGACACCTATATGAAGAAGCTCGCGGTCGGTCCCCGGGCGGCCGGACGCGTCGACATGGAGGCCCCGGTGAGGGCCAACCTCGAAGTCATCGCTCGCTCGATGGAGCGCAGCGTGGACGACCTGACGGTGATCATTCTCGACCGTCCCCGCCACCGAGACCTGATCGAGGAAGTCCGCAGCGCTGGCGCGCGCATCCGCCTGATTTCCGACGGTGACACGGACGCGGCTATCGCCACCAACATCGCCGGCACCGGCGTCCACTGCTACATGGGCACCGGCGGCGCGCCGGAGGGCGTTCTGGCGGCCGCCGCCATCAAAGCGCTGGGCGGAGAGTTTCAAGGGAAATTGCAGCCCCGCAACGAGATCGAGGAAGAGCGATGCCGCCAGATGGGCGTGACGGATCTGAACAAGGTGTTCACCCACAACGACCTGGTGCCCGGCAAGGACGTCATGTTCCTGGCCACCGGCATCACCGACGGCGATTTGCTCAAGGGCGTGCGCTTCCTCGGGAACGGCGTACGGACCCATTCTATTGTGATTAACAACCGCTCCGGCACGGTGCGCTTCGTGGAAACCGTCCACAAGCTGACCGCGCGG
>VGFD01000299.1 GCA_016868975.1 Armatimonadota bacterium
GAGCGCCACGGCCAGCGCGTTCTGCAGGCCGCTGCTCTTGGGACTCAACTTGAGCCCGGCCTCGAACAATTCGCGGGCCGCCACGTTGTCCTGGCCGGCCAGCGCCACGAGGCCGGCGCCTTCAATCGCTTCGACCATTTCGGGATTGAGCCGCCGCGCCTGCTCAAACGCTGCGCGCGCGTTTTCCAGCGCCTCCTTGTCGGTGGGATCGACGCCGCGCAAAATCACACCCATCGACGGCACGTACGAATACGAAAACTGCTGCTGGCCGCGCTTCTGCTCTGGCAGGGAGCGCTCGTAAATCTGGTAGTTCACCCAGCCAAGGTTGTTGTGCACGGTGGCCAGGTTGGGAAATTCCACCACCAGGATTTCCAGGGCGGTGCGCGCCTCGTCAAAATTGTCCGTGTTGATGGAATTGAGCGACTCGTCCCAGAGGCCCATCACCTGGCTGAGCTGGCGCATGTACTCGCGGAGCTGCTTCGCGCGCTGCCAGGGCGAGGGGTGATCGCTGTTGGAGACGTCTTCCTTCGCGTCGGGATTCGGATTGGTCTTGCGCGCCATGTTTTCGAACAGCTTGATCAAGCGCGAAAACTGGTAGCCGGCGCGCAGTGAATAGAGCGCGCCGTAGCGGTCGGCCTCGGCCTCTTGCTCGCGCGACATGGCGCGCATCACCTTGCGAAAAGTCTCCTGCTCCAGCACTGACTGTCCGGCCTTGAGCTGCGCCCAGTGCTGCATGGAGTGCCGCAGCACCGCGTGTGCCATCTCGTGTCCCAGGACCCCGGCCAGCGCGCTCTCGTCGAGCACGCCTTTGTTGTTCGCCGTGATGAACTCGAGCAGGCCGGTGTTGACGTAGATAAACCCGCCCGGCAGGCAGAATGCGTTCACGTCATTGTCTTGCACGACCTTGAGCTGAAAGCGCATGGCCGGATGATCCGCCTGGATGGCCTTCGCCAGCCGCGTGGTGATCTTCTTGATGACGATGGTCTCCGGCGCGTCGGCGGGCAATATCGTGGGCGCCTTGCCGGAAAATCCCTGCTTTTCGAACTGCTGGGAGAAGATGACCCCGGCCATCCGCTCCAACGCGGGATCGCCGAGCGCCTTTCGAGGGTCGGGCAGCTCGAGGGCGAAGGCGCAGCGCGCGGAGATGCACGCCGCCAGGAACATCCCAAAGAGGATACGGCACGGTACGGAGAAGCGCATGGCAGGGCTCCTTTTCCTGGTCGTCGGTGGGCTCTTCCCGTCGTGTCGCACGCGGTCCTGTCCCTCTTCCAAAGGGGGACAGCACCGCGCGCGGCGAACCGTTGGGCCGTGCACGATCTGGTCATTCTTTCCGTCGAGATCATGGTGAAGCCCGACGCGCTCCACGCGCTGTCCCTCCACACCTACCACCACGCGGGAGAGTGGCTCCGCGCGCACTTCGACGAGGTGGCGCCCCAGGTGGCCGCCCAGCAGGCACGCGACGCGGCCGCGGGGATTGTCGCGGCGCCGGCCCGGGGCGACGAGGTCGAGGCCGCGGTCCGCGGCGTCCTGGAGGCGCTCCGCTACGACCGCGACAATCCGCTCACCCGCGCGATTCGAGCGGCGCTGTGGAGCGAGCGCGCCTCAACCGTGGAGTTCTTCGACGACGTGGCCCGCTCATGCGTCCGCTGGGCGAAGGCGGGCGCACGGGTGGTGACCTTTTCGAGCCTGCCGATGGCGGCCCAGCAGGCGCTGGTGCGGCATGGTCGGGGCGCTCCAGCGGTGGAGTCGTTCGCGGCGTGGTTCGACGCGACGCTCGGCGAGCGCGACGCAGTGGAGAGCTACCGCGCCATCGCGGCTGCCATGGCGACGACGCCTGAGAAAACGAAGGTAGCGGTCGACAACGTGGACCACGGCCACGCGGCCGCCAACGCCGGCTGCCAGGTGCTGATGGTGGAGCGCATGGGCGTCATGGGCACTCCCTGGCACGGCTTTCGCACCGAGGCCACGGTGCACGCGCTTTGACTACGTCCTACGGCGGCTTTGCACCGCTTTCATGCGCTTCTTATCCCATTCTTGCCGATGAGCGTTCAGTTCCTCGATCGAGCGAAACTTGTACACGCCGCGCGGAACGGGGACCTCGCCCATGATTTTTTCTGAGAACGCCCAGAGTGCGGCGATCCGCCTGGGCAGCAGTGGATCGTGCGGATCCATCCATTGCGTACGTCGCATTTCGTCCAGGTCGCGAAATTTGCGCACTGGCATCACCGATCCTCCAGGTTGAATTTCTCCCGCAAGACAGCCGCGTCCGCACGGTCGATCGGACGTACCGTCAAGAAAAGACCGAGAAGTCCACCGCGTTGGACTTGGCGTGCGAGCCGCATTGTCCTTCAGCCGCTGATCTCCCGCTCCCAGAGGATATCCGCCACGCGGGCGATGCCTGTCGTGAGGTGGCGGCGGTACGAGCTGAATGGAACGTCGAGCAGCTCGGCCGCTTTTTCCTGGGTGGGCGCCGGTTCCACGTAGGTGTGGTGCAGCGCGCGGTGCAGCTTGGCGAGGCGCGGCGTGCTGTCGAGCGAGCCGATGGCCTCGCGCAGCAGCGCCTCCAGCACCGCCGCGCGCTCCGATTTTGCGGCCGACATGCCGGCACGCTCAAATACCATGCGCGAGCGGAGCAGGGGAGAGCCACGCAGCGCCTCCGGGCTGGCCAGATCGCGCAGCGCATCGTGAACCGCCCGATCAAATTCCGGGCGGCTCAACACGACCACCGTCTCGCGCGGCGCGGCGGCCGTGGGCGCCGTTCCGCCCACCTCGCGATCCGCCAGCAGGCTCAGCCACGCCATCGGCGGCAGCGCCCGCCAGTCGCGGCCGAAGACCCCGTAGGTGCGCCCGTCCGTCGAAAACTCCGCTTCCGCGATGCGCGGCGTCTCCGCGTACGCGAATACCGGCGTCCAGAAGTCCGCGCCAAAACAGGGCAGAAACGTGTAGGCCAGCCCGGGCGTCGTCAAATAATGGCGAATCACGCTGACGAAAATCAAGCTTTGAACCGGCGAAACGTTTTGATAATCGTCGCGCGACATCCAGAAGCGGAAATAGGTTCCACATTCCCCCGGCCGCAGTGGGACGCGATCCTGCAAATATTGCCAGGCCGCCGCCACCGCGGGATCTCGTTCCCGATCCTCCGCGCTGGTGTTTTCCAGGCCAACCATTTGAAGATATCCGGTGACGCCGCCCTCGCCGCGGAATACCAGCGCGCCGGCCGGCTGGCGCGCCATCCAGTGGCGGGCAATGGCGGCCGACGCAGCGCCTTCATGAAGCGACACGATTGCCGCCACCGCCTCGACGTCCGGCTCGCGCAGCGCCTCGGGCGGCAGTGCCGCGGCCTCGGTCCATTCGAAAAACGGCCGCACCACCGGATTGTCGCGGTGCAGGAAGATGTAATCGTGCACCACCCGTTGCTGCTCAGCGCCGCTGGTTTGCTGCAGTCGCTGCATGTAATAGGCCCGAGCGCGCCCGTGCAGCTCAGCGTAGCGATCCGGATTGCGCCAGCGCAGATCCGCAGCGAGAATTTCCCGGGCGAGGTCGTGGGGAAAGATCCCGCCCGGACCGGTTTCCACAAAGGATAAGCCGCGCAGCCAGTCAAACGCCGCCGTGTCGCCCAGCATTGCCTGGAGCAGCGCTTCGTTGGTGACGCGCACCATCGCGCAGGCGTCCAGGGCCTCCCGGTGCACGGTGCCGGAAACATCCTGGAGAAACCGTTCCAGCAAAGTGCGCACCACGTCAGGCGCCGCCTCCGGCGCGAAGGGGACCCCGGGCCGCTGGGCCTCGGCGTCCGCGACCAGGGCCAGCGCCAGCGGATGTCCGTGGGTGAACGACAGAATTGCCTCGGAAGGGGACACGCCGCGCCGCTGCAGATATTCGCGGCTCTCGTCCTCGGTGAAATTTCGAAGGGAGAGCGGGCGCAGCAGCGTGGCCCAGGCCGGATCGGAACGCCACGGCGGCGTGGGCGGCCGCAGGCTGGCAAGCACGGTCAGCGTGGACGCCGGCAGCCCGGGGAGAAAGACCTCGCGCAGCCAGACGTCAAGCGCCAAAAGCGCCTCGCAGGTATCCACCAGCAGCACCTGCACGCTCGAGCGCGCGTGCAGCGCCGCCAGGGGGTCCCCTTCGACGCCCAATCCCGCCCCCAGCCCCGCAAGAAATCCCTCGGGTGACGGATCCAGGTTGCGCGCGTCCAGGAGCACGCACGGCACCCCCAGCGTGTCGCACTGGTACTGGAGTTCCCCCAGCAGGGTGGTCTTGCCCACGCCGCCCGGACCGAACACGTGCAGCGCGAGGAAGGGCAGTTCCGCCGCCGTGATGGCGTCGCGGAAAAGCCGCACCTCCTGCACCCGGCCCACGAAGGCCTGGTGGCGCGCCTGGGCAAGCCGGGAAGCCAGCGGCGGCGCGGGAGGACGATCGGTGGCACGGCGGCGGGGTTGCGTCGTCATGGAATTCCGCTCTTTCTACGACCGTGGCCACAACCCCGCCTGAAAACAGATCGAACATGCGTTCCCAAACGCATGTTCGATTACCCTTTCACGCACACCACCTGGCGCAGCGTGTGCACGACTTCCACCAGATCTGACTGCGCCGCCATCACCGCCGAGATCGGCTTGTACGCGGCTGGCGTCTCGTCGATGACGTCCGCGTCCTTGCGGCATTCGATCCCCGCGGTTGCCGCGGCGTGGTCCTCCAGCGTGAAGCGGCGCTTCGCCTCGGCCCGCGACATGGCGCGCCCGGCGCCGTGGCTGCACGAAGTGAACGACTCCGCGTTGCCCTTCCCGCGCACGATGAACGACTGCGCGCCCATACTCCCCGGGATGATCCCCAGGTCGTCGGTCCGCGCGCGGACGGCACCCTTGCGCGTCACCATCACTTCCTCGCCGTAGTGCTTCTCGGTGGCCACGTAGTTGTGGTGGCAGTTCACCACCTGGCGGGTGGCGTCGAATTCCAGGCCGGCTTGGGCCATCGCGTCGATGACCTGCTCCATCATCAGCTTGCGGTTCCACTTCGCGAACTGCTGCGCCCAGTGCACGGCCTTCATGTAGTCGTTGAAGTGCTCGGTCCCCTGGGGCAGGTACGCGAGGTCGATGTCCGGCAGGTTGATGAACCAGCGCCGCATGTCCTGGCGCGCCAGCTCGATGAAGTAGGCGCCGATGCGGTTGCCCACGCCGCGCGATCCGCTGTGCAGCATGAGCCACACGTGGTCCGCCTCGTCGAGGCACACCTCGATGAAATGGTTCCCGGTGCCCAGCGTCCCCAGGTGGGTGAGGTCGTTGCCGCGCCCCAGTCGGGGATGTTTGGCCACCAACGCCTCGTACTCGTCGCGCATCCTGGTCCAGACCTCTTCTTGCCGCTCGGGGACGTTGCCCCAGGCACCGCGGTCGTTGCGCCCCCCGTTGTCGGTGCGGCCGTGCGGGACGGCCTGCTCGATGGCGGCGCGAAGCGGCCCCAGGCTGTCAGGTAGATGTGAAGCGTCCAGCGTGGTCTGCACGGCCATCATCCCACAGCCGATGTCCACGCCGACGGCGGCTGGAATGATGGCGCCCTTCGTCGCGATGACGCTGCCCACGGTGGCGCCCATGCCCCAGTGGACGTCGGGCATGGCGGCGACCCACTTGTGGATGAACGGCATCTTCGCGATATTGCGCAGTTGACGCTCGGCCGCGGGCTCCACGGGAACCCCGACCGTCCACGACTTGATGGGCACGCCATCGGTATCGGAAATGACATTGTATGGCATGTGGCACATGCTAACCACACTTTAGCCGCCTGTCAATACGGGGAGGACTCCGAACGTGCCTGCCCGCACCTTTCTACCATGCATGATCTCGTTTTGAAGAATGGTCTGGTCGTCACCCCGACGGGGACGCTCGAGGGCGGCGTGGCCGTCGTCGGCGAACGCATTGCCGCGGTGGGCGCGGCGCTCGGGCCCGCCCGCCGGGAAATCGACGTCAGCGGAAAAGTCATCTTCCCGGGGATGTTCGACCCGCACATGCACCTGGGCAGCGGCGACGAGCGCACCTACGAGGACATGGCCGAGTGCTTCGCCGAGGACACCAAAGACTGCCTTATCGGCGGCGTGACCACCCTGGCGACCACCAACGTGCTGCGCCAGGATCCGCTCCCGGAGTGCCTGGACCGCACCCTGGAGTGCGGCGCGAAAAGCCACTGTGACTTCAAGATCACCGGCGTCGTAATCACTCACGACCACGTCAAGGAAATTCCGGAAATGATGCGCCGCGGGTGCACGTCGTTTAAAATGTACACCGGCTACTGCTGCGACCAGGCGGAAAGAATGGGCATGTGCCGCGACGGCGTGCCGCCCGACATGTTCTACCTCGCGTGCGAGGCAGCTACCCGCGACGGACGTCCGCCCATCCTGATGATTCACGCGGAAGAGCCCACCGTGCGCAACCTGCTCCGCACGCGCTACCAGGAGAAAGGAAACGCCAGCCTGGTGGACTGGGCCAAGCACAGCCCGGAATGGTCGGAGAGCGTGCAGGTAATGCTCTATGGCTGCATTGCCCGCGAGCACGGCGTGCCCCTCTACGTGGTGCACATTTCCAAGGCGCACACTATCGATTTCGTGCAATATCTCCAGTCGCAGGGATACCCCATTATCGGGGAAACGGTGGTGGGATTCCTGGCCACCACGGCCGACGAGCTGGACGCGCTGGGGCGCGGCATCCAGGCAAAAATTCAGCCGCCCATCCGGTTCGCGACCGACCGCGACCGAATCTGGCAAGCCATCCGCCAGGGCGTCGTGACCGCGGTCGGCACTGACACGATTCC
>VGFD01000300.1 GCA_016868975.1 Armatimonadota bacterium
GCGCGCGTCCTGGAGGCCCTTGATGACCGTGTCGAGATTCTGGTCGGTGTACGTGACCCAACCGTTGGCCAGCGTGAGGCTTTTCTGGTATTGCTCGTTGACGTTGATCATCTGGCGGCCCTGCAGGGCCTGGACCGCCTCGGTGGGATTGTCCGAAGCCTGCAAGAACGCCTTGCCGGACGCCACCAGCCCCTGCTGGGACGTGTAGCGGTCGTAGCCCTGCATGATCTGGAACGCCGTCCGATCGAACAAGGCCTGGTGGCTTACGCGGAGAGGCATCTACATCAGCTCCTGAAAATGGCGGGGTGCCAGACGCGGCCCGCGGATTTTGTCGCAGGCCGCGTGGAGGACAAACACCAGCCGCAGCGCCGGCCACGACGTCGAGGGCCGCTCGCGGCGGCGCCAGGAATTCCGGGGCGTTCGAATCCAGTGCATCGTCATCCCTCCTACAGGCCCACGCGGCCCATGCGGTTAATTACTTGATTTAACAGGTCGTCGTAATTGGACACCGCGCGTGAGGCCGCTTCGTACGCGCGCTGGAACTTGGTGATGTTGAGAAATTCCTCGTCTAAGTTCACCCCGGCGAGCTCTTGCTGCTGGCTCTCCACGTGCTGCAACGCCGCCGTGAAGCGCCGCTCGTCGCGCTCCGTTTTCTGCACCGCGTTGCCCACGTTGCCCACCAGCGCCGCGTAGAAATCGGTCGGCGTCTGGTTGTTGAGCGCGCCCAAGTTGGCATATTGCAGCGCCGCCTGATCGAACGCGCGGCGGCCGTCGCCGGGTCCCGCGGTGGGCGACGACGCCGCGGCAATCTCATCCGGTGAGGTGACCGCGACGGTAATCGATTGCGCCGCGTTCGGCCCGGCCGGGTTGAAGAAATTCCCGCCCGGGGTGCCGTCCGCGCGGAACGACGTGGTGTGCAGGGCGTTGGTCTGGTTGATGATCTCGCCGGCCAGCTGGTTGAGCGAATTCTGGAAGCCGGGGATGTCCACGTCGCGGGTGCGGATCACCCCGTACAATTCCCCGCTGCGCAGCTTCACCGGGGTCGGATTATTGGAAAAACTCACCTGCAGATGCAGTGAGTTCAGCGGGTCAGGCGTGGCCTGCAGCGTGTTCACCACCCGGTCCTCCTGCACCATCACGATACCCTCGAGATAGATGGTGGCCGTGCCGTCCGGGAATTTCTCCTGGTTGACGTTGATGATCTTGGACAATTCGGTGACCGCCTGGTCGCGCTGGTCGAGCAGGTCGTCAGGCGCGTCTCCAACGCCCAGCGCGCGCTTGATCTGGCAGTTGAGATCGGCGATCTGGGTGACCAGCATGTTGATCTCGCCCACCTTGGCGTTGACCAGCGTGTCCGCCTGGACGCGGATGTCCTCCAGGCCGCCGTAGGTGCCCCGGATCTTGTCCGCCATCTCGCCGGCCCGCTGGATGAGCGCCTGGCGATACGCCGACGACTCCGGCATGTTACCCACTTCCTGCCACGAGTTCCAGTAATTGCTCATCAATTTGCGCAGGCTAAAATCCCCGGGGTTGAACGCGGTCGTGTCGCTCACCGAGCCGGGGTCGTCGAACAGCATTTCCGCCTGGGTGAGCAGCCCCTTGGCCTCCTCGGCGTAGCCCAGCTGCGAGGCCTGGACGCGCGCGCGGTCGTCAAGCCAGCCCTGGCGGTTGCGGTTGATTTCCACCACCGTCACGCCGGTGCCGAACTGGCCGATCAGCTGCGGATGCGTGTTGCCGGCCTTGGTATAGGGATAATTGGCGCGTTGCAGCACCGATTGCCGCAAATAGCCCACGGTATTGGCGTTGGAGATGTTGTGCTGGGCCGTCTCGAAAGCCGCCTGCGAGGCGCGCAGCGCGCTGACCGCGGTTTCCAGGCCGGCGAAGGTTCCACCGATGTATATGCTCATGGCGTCATGCCGTCCGATTCACTGACACGGTCGCGGGCCCGCGCCCGTAGGCGTCAACCATTCCCTTGCGGCCGTACAGTTGGGGATTTTTGGGAGCGCGCGCGCTCGCGATCATGTGCAGCGACAGCTCGAGATATTCGCAGGAGTGCTGCAGGTGGAAGGCGTTTTCCGCGTTGAGGTGGTTGATTTTTTCCAGAAGCGGAACGAGGGCGCGGGCCACCGCGAGCATGCGCTCTCCATAGGCCGGCGCCATGTAGGCGGCCAGTCCGGTCGTGGTCCGCTCTTCCGGGGGCAATCCCAGGCGCTCGCCCAGGTCGTCGACCCGCGTGGTGCGCTCCCGATCCAGGAGGCGCAGCGAAGCCAGCAATTCCTCCTGGATGGTCGTCTGCTGCCCGAGCTCCTCAGCGCGGCACTCGAGGATCAGCCGCTGCCCTTGACCGAGGAGGTCATACAGGAGACGATAGGAAGCCAACTCCTGGTCGAGGATCGCCAGTAGCTCTTCCAGTTGTGCGTGCACGGGCTTCACCTCCCGAGCAGGCCAACAACCAGAACGCAAAACCGCGGCAGAGGCCAGTCCGACACCATTTTAAAGCGCTCGATAAAATGTCGAGACGCGGGTGCCTATTGTTCCGATTACCAGATCGCGTCAATCAGTCGGCGATCCACGGCCCCTGCCGCAGCAGTCCAGCCGTTGTACTTGCTCGTTTCAGAATACCCGACACCGGTCGGGCCCACCTGGGACCTGATCCAGGGGAGTCGCCTTCGGCGCCCCTGGACCCACCAGTGCGCCAGCCCCCCGGAGCGAAAGACGAGGGTCCGAAACTCGTCCACGCCCCGGAAAACCTGGCGTCAACCGTATTTTAAAAGTTCCTAGCGCAGGCGCTCCGGCCCCATGAACAGGGACAGGATACCGTCAGCAACCTTCTCCGGGTCGATCTTGTAGCGACCCTCCTGAATTTCTTTTTTCAGGCGGTTGACTTTATCCATGCGGGCCTCAGGCAGCTGGTTGAGCGCCTTCGTGGCCACGCGGATTTCCTCGCCCTTGCTGGACAGCTCCAGGCTCTTGCCCGAGCGCGCGGAACTGGAGGCCGCTGCCTTCTGGGCAGCAGCGTTCATCTGCGCTTTGTCCACGCGGAGGGACTTCGGAACTTCGAATCCACTTCCGTCAATTCTCATGACACTTCACTCTTTCGGACCGGGACGAGTGACCGCGGAACTTGCGCTCCGCGTTGTACCGGCGCGATTTCCTTCGGACGTTGCACCCTCCGGTACCTCGCAGGTACACCTCGTTTCAACATGACTATCGGCAGCCCTTCACGTGTTCTTAAGCACGAGCTGTCCGGGGTGATCGTTCGAAGGCCGCTTCCCAGGCCGTTGGGCATGCGTGCCCTGGCGAATCTTCTTGACTCCTGTTATCACTCCCACGCTACGTCAGTTCCGGGTGTCGTGTTGACTCACCGTATGAGTCCGGCGCGACGTAGATTCGTATTGCCGGCAATACCTGAGCCCGTCGCCCAGACGGGCGGCCAGATCTGCTGCATCTGGAGCACCGCGTCCAGCGCGCCCGCCGTCTTGAGCGCCTGTACGATGGCGATGAGGTCGCGGGGGGTCACCCCGATGGTGTTGAGGGCATCGGTCACGTCCCGCAGGGTGGCACCCAGCGGCATGCTCATCACCGAATACGCTTTGTAGGTCTGGGGCGCCCCGCCGATCCCGCCCATCGGGCGCGACGGCGCGTACGTCCCCCGGGCGCCGAACGCGGCGGCCGGGGGCGTCTGGTTGATGACCAGCCGCAGGTTGCCGTGCGCGATGGCCACCGGCCCCAGGCGCACGTCCCCACCCATCACCACCGTGCCGGTGCGCTCGTTGATGACCACCTTGGCCACCGTGTCCGGGCGCAGCGTCAACTGCTCAATGCGGGCGATGAGGTCCACGCGGTTGCCGCTGAACGCGGTCGGCGGGGGCACTTCCAGGCGGATGGTGGACGGGTTGACCGCCTCGGCGTTGAAGCCCGCCGCGCGGATGGCCTGGGCCATTTTGGAGGCCGTGGTGGCATCCGGCGAGTTGAGGTTGATGGTGAGCTGTCCGCCGTCCTGGCTGGCCAGGTGGGGGACGTCCCGCACCAGCGATCCCCCGTTGGGAATGCGCCCCACCAGCTCGTGGTTGGTATGCATGCGGACGCCCAGCGCGCCGGCCGCGCCGCCGCCGCCCAGGGGGTTGAAGCCGCCGGTGGACAGCGAGCCCTGGGCCAGCGCATACACCTTGCCGTCGGCCGCCTTGAGCTGGGTCATCAAGAGCGTGCCGCCCTGCAGCGAGCGGGCGTCGCCGATGGACGAGACGGTGATGTCCATCGCGTCACCCATCGCCCCGTACGGGGGCATGCTGCCGGTGATCACCACCGCCGCCACGTTGCGCGAGCGAATGTCCTCCGGCCGCACCACCATGGCGCCCATGCGCTCCAGCATGTTGGCCACCGTGCGGTTGGTGATGCCGGTCCCGAGGGAGGTGTCGCCCGCATTGTTAAGGCCGACCACCAGGCCATAGCCGATCAGGTTGTTGCTGGCCGAGCCCTGGATGTGCGCGATGTCCTTGATGCGCACGTCCGGGTTCATCACCTGGGCGTGCGCCGGTCGCGCGACGCAGAGCGCGAGGGCGAGGGCGAGAACCAGTCGCTTGAGCACGTTCGTCACTCCTAGAAGAGAATCTTGAAGATGGTGTCCAGGATGCCGCGCGGCGTCTTGCGCTTGACCAGCATCTGCATCTCGGCCACCTTGCCGGAGACCACTTCGCCGTTGCGGTTGATGTCTCGGGGTCGCACGATGCCGCCCATGCTCACGGAAAGCTGGTCCTGATTGACCTTCACCTCGCGCTGCCCCTCGACCACCAGGTAACCGTTGGGCATCACCTGCACCACGGTACACGGCATGATGGTGGCCACCCGGTCGCTGCGCTGGGTGCGCTCGTCCTGGCGTCCGCCGAGATTGACGCCCGCCACTCCGAAAATCCCCTTCACGAACCCGAGAATGCCGCCGCTGCTGCCGTTGGTGGTGTCCTCCGCGGTGGCGGCCACGCCGAACGTCTTGTCGTTGCGCAGGTCGTCGATCTTGGCCGTGGTCATGTCCTCGTTCACCAGGATGATGACCATGTCGCCCACCATCCGCGGCTTGGGCGGATCGGCGAACAGCGACGTCACTTCCGCCTTGTCGTCGTAGATGATCTGCGCCTGGGCGGGGCGGGCGCACAGCACCATCCCCACCAGCAGTCCCAGTACGAGCAGCACGATTCTCAGCATACTGGCCTCCTTATCGCAGCGGCAGCGCCTTGGCGCGCAGGTCCATCATCTGGGGCTCGCCGTACTTGCCCTGGCCGTTCGCCGCCTTCATCATCTGGAAGGCATCGGGCTGCTGGGCCGGAGTCACGTAGTGCGGCGTCGAGTTCTTGGGGACCATGTCCGGCCGCGGCGGCAGGCTCTGCTCGGTGCTCTTCGCGCCGATCTCGGCGACCTGCACGGTGTTCGGGGCGGGGATGTCGATGCCGGGCGCGGCGCTCACCTCGGCCACGTGGGAGAGCAGGACGCGCTGGCCGGACACGCGGGCCTCGTGCCGCATGCGCACCTCGACGGTGGGCGGGGCGTCGGCGGTTAGGGCGCGGCGGACGGGCCTGGCGGCGGGTGCCTTGATCTGCGGGGTGACCACGGTGACGGCGTCGGCCTTGCGGTCGACCGGCTCCACCTTCACCAGCAGGGGATGCTGCGGGGCGGGCTTGGGGGCTTCGGCCACGGGCGCATCGGTGCCGCCCCAGTCGTCGTCGAGGACGATGGTTTCCGGCTCGGCCTCGGGCGCGATCGGCGTGGCCTTCACCGGGATGGGCCGGGAGCGGATGGGGGCGGTGGCCACCTTCACCGGCGACACTTCCGCCGGGACCGTCGCCTCGCCGTCCACGATGGGACCGCTGTGCGCCTTCTCGGCGGGGCGCAGCATGCTCTGCAGGTCCAACACGCCCACCAGGCCGGAGCCGATGAGCAAGACCGCGACGATGACTGAAATCCAGGTGCGCATCTTCTCACAACCCCTAACGGCGAAGGTTCACGGCTTCGCCGAGCATGTCGTCGGAAGCCTTGACGCAGCGGGCGTTCACTTCGAAGGCGCGCTGGGCGACGATCATGCGCACCAGCTCCTCGACGATGCGCACGTTGGAGGCTTCCAGGAAGCCCTGGATGGTGCGCGCGAACCCGTTACACCCGGGCGGGCCGATCTGCGGGGGACCGCTGGCGGCGGACTCCACGAAGAGGTTCTGGCCGGTGGCCACCAGGCCCGCGGGGTTCACGAAGCGGGCCAGCAGAATCTGGCCGATCTGCTGGGGCTGGGAGACGTTGTTGGTGACCACGCTGACGGTGCCGTCCTGGCCGATGGACACGAAGATGGCGTCCTGCGGGATGGTGATGTTGGGCTGCAGGAAGTTGCCGTCGGAAGTGACCAGGCGGCCGTTGGCGTCCACCTTGAAGGAGCCGTCGCGGGTGTAGGCGGTGGTCTGGCCTTCGCAGGTCTGGATCTGGAAGAAGCCGTCGCCTTCCAGCGCGATGTCGAGGGGATTGTCGGTGCGCTGGAAGTCGCCCTGGTGGAACATCTTGGTGGTGGCGGCGGGGCGCACGCCCAGGCCGACCTGGAGGCCGGTGGGGCTCACCTGGGTCTGGGTGACGGCCGAGCCGGCCACGCGCAGCGTCTGGTAGAGCACGTCCTGGAACTCGACGCGGTTGCGCTTGAAGCCGGTGGTGGTGACGTTCGCCAGGTTGTTGGAGATGGTGTCGATGTTCAGTTCCTGGGCGAACATTCCACTGGCGGCGGAGTAAAGAGCGCGGATCATT
>VGFD01000301.1 GCA_016868975.1 Armatimonadota bacterium
GACCGTCGCGAAAACGCGCGAAGCCCACGAATCCCCCGTCGGGGCGCGACCAGTCGAGGTCGTCGCGGCGCGCCAGCCAGTCCTCCACGATGCGTTTCCCCTTTTCCGCGATTTCCAGGTGCCCGGCGCGCAACGCATCCATGCGCTCCACCGCGGGCACCGCGATGCGCTCCAACAGCGGCGCGTTGCACGGCAAGAGGATGTCCGCAACGCGGCGGGCCCGCTCGATGACCGCGGGCGGCGCCATGCACCAGCCGACTTTCAATCCCCCGAGGCCGTAGATCTTGTCGAGTGAAATCGTCGACATCGACGTGCGCGGATCCAGGCACGCCGCCGGCGTCACCGTCCCCGGATAGCCGTCGAGATAAACCTCGTCCCACAAAACGCGCGCGCCGCTCCGACACGCCAGGGCGCCGATTTCCCGCACCGTCTCCGGCGGCGTGAAGCGGCCCGACGGGTTGTGCAGGTTGGTGAAAATCACCAGCCGGGTCGGGGTGCGCAGCATGCGATCCAGGCGCTTCAAATTGATGTGATAATCGTCGTCGCGCCGCAGCCACGCGATCCGCCCGCCGACCGCCTGGACGTTGCGCCACAGCGGCTCGTACACCGGGCGCTCCACGATGACGCGATCCCCGGGACGCACCAGCGCGGCGGTCAGCAGAAAATTTCCCAGCGTGCAGCCGGCGGTCAATAACAGGCGCCTCTCCGGAATGCCGTAGCGGCGCCCCAGCGCGTCCACCAGGGCGGGCAGGCCCATCGCGGTGTGGCAGGTGAGGGAGAGGCCGTCGAGATCCATCCCCAGATCGGCTGGCTCGAGGTGATCGATCGACGAGCGGGCGAGGCTGCACGCGACGCCCGGGTCGTCGATGTGCGATTTCGCCCACTCCATATACAGCACCCGATCAAACACGATTAAACACCGCCTGATAAAGCGCGCAGATGTACGCGCGATCATCCCCGTCGGGCTCCAGGCCGCAGTGCTGCCAGGTGCGGCACTCAAACGACAGGCACGCCTGTAAATCGGTGTCGCTGCCGCTCCAGCCCACGCCGGAATTGTGCAGGGCCCGCACGCGATCGGCAAGATCCACGGCGCGCTGCAGCGAGCCGGTCATGGCAATGCAGTCGTAGCGGGAGGCGAGCGTGGAAATCTCATGCCAGGTGGGCGGCGAAATCACCCCTCGAGGTCGGACTTCCAGCCGGAAGCGTCCAGGGACCAGCCCTCGTGCAGGCGGTTCTCCTCGCGGGCGCGCCCCACGTTGCCCGCCGCGGTGGCGAACAAAAATATCCCGAAGGCGAGGCTCACGGCGAGAAGCACCAGGGTCAGGAAATACATCAGGCCACCTCCTCCTCAACGGCGTGCTCCATCTCGTACAACTCCTCCTCGGTGCCGAGACGGCGCGGCCCCACGAAGCGGCGGCGCTCCAGCGCGAACCACACGAAGGCCAGCCCGCCCACCAGCCAGCCGAACAGCGGGCCGACGGCGTTGTTGGGCGGCGCCATGAAAATCAGACAAATGACGCCCACCCAGAGGACCGCGACGACGTTGACCGGGGTGCTCCACGCGCCCAGCGACCAGGGCCCGTCAAAGCGGGACGTCCAGGTGCCGCGCGCGCGGGCCAGCAGGCGCAGCAACACCGGCAAGCCGTAGCAGACGTACAGGGAAATCGCGGCGGTGGCGGTGATCGCGGAGATATCCCCCTTCGACCACACGATGTAGAGGATGAGCAGCATGGCCACCACCACGACCTGCCAGGTGGCCCACACCGGCGTGCGCCAGCGCGGGCTCACGCTGCCCCAAACCTTCCAGCCGGGCATGCCGCGGTCGCGCGCGAACGCGTAGATGGTGCGGCCGCCACAGACCGTCGAGGACAATCCGCAAAACCACATGGCGCCCGCGATCAGGCACCACATGACGCGTCCGCCCTGCTCGCCGTAGGCCTGGGAGAGGGTGAGGAGGAACGCCTCGGTGCCGTCCTTCGCGTTGAGCACCGCGGACAGGTCGCTGATGCCCAGGGTGAGCGCCACCATCATCAGCCACCCCGCCGCGGCGGACACGGCCACCGCCATGTAGATCCCCCAGGGCGCGTTCACGCGCGGCGAGTGGGTTTCCTCGCTGATGTGCGCGGAGGCGTCGTAGCCGGTGAAAATCCACATGGCGGGGAGCAATCCCAGCATGAACAGCCAGTTGTAGGCGGGCACCGGATCGAGGGTGAGCGAGGCCGGATTCGCGTCCATCGACCACAACTGGCTCCACGGCGCGTGCGGGCGCAACAGCACCCCGAGCACCATGGCGCAGACCAGCGCGATGTGGTACCACGCGGAGAAGTCGTTGAGCCACGCGCACAGGCGGATGCCGAACGTGCAGAACAACCCGTGCGAGGCCAGCAGGGCCGCGGTGAGCCAGAGGATGCCGGCCTGCGTGCTGATCCCCAGCAACGGCGCGGTGAACTGCGCCATGCTGTAGTCAATGCCGGCGAGGATGGCGTAGCACCCGATGACGTTGGCCCAGCCGGTGAACCATCCCCAGCCGCGGTTGCCGATGAAGGTGGCCCAGTGGTACATCGCGCCGGCGGTGGGGATGGCGGAGGCGATCTCGGCCATGCTCGCCGCCATGGCGAGCGCGAAAATCGAGACCAGCAGCCAGCCGGTGATGAGGCCGAAGGGGCCGCTCATCTTGATGCCGTAGCCGTAGAGCCCGGCGGCGCCGGTGATGAACGAGATGATCGAGAACGAGATCGCGAAGCTCGCGAAACCTCCGATGTCGCGCAGCAGCAACTGGGCGTACCCAAGGCTGTGCAGGTCTTGTACGTCTTCGCGATCGGCCTTGCTGTCGTGTTCCCCCATGATGGCACGAGGGATTCTGGCGGGGGCGGCCGATTCCTCCGCTAGCAGGCGCAATCAGGGGGTCCTCAGAATGAGCGGGCATGTTCCGCAAAGCACTCCGCAACGGACTGGTCGTCGCCTCCACCGCGCCCGAGCACGCCGAACAGCTCGAGCGGCTGCAGGAGACGGTGTTTCCCACGCTGGCCGACGATCAGCGCTTCAAGGCCGCCCACTATTGCAAGCACGTCGAACTGTTCCCCGAGGGGCAGTTCGTGGTGCTCGACGGGGATCGCGTGGTGGGGATGACCACCACCGTGCGCCTCCACTTTGACTTCGAGCACGCCGACCACACCTTCGACGACGTGATCTGCGGCGGATGGTGCACCTCGCACGCGCCGGACGGGCCCTGGATGTACGGGCTCGACATCGGCACCCATCCCGACCACCGCCGCCGCGGGATCGCCCGCGCGCTCTACGCGGCCCGCCACGACTCGGTGCGCCGCCTCGGGTTGAAGGGCCAGGTCACCGCCGGCATGATGAGCGGATTCGGAGCGCGCAAGCACGAGATGTCGGCGCAGGAATATTACGCGCACCTGCTCGCGGGAAAAGTGTCGGACCCGACCGTGTCCGCCCAGATGCGCGTGGGTTTCGAGCCGCGCGGGCTCCTCAAGGATTATTTGAACGATCCGGTCTGTGACAATTACAGCGTGACGCTGGTGCTGGATGCACATAAAGGCGTGCAGGCTGATTGGGAGGAACAATAATGTCCCACATTCGTCTGGTGACCGAAATTCCCGGCCCGAAAAGCAAGCAGATGCTCGCCCGCCGGCTGGCGGCCATGCCCGCGGGACTCGCAAAATCGACCGAGATCTGCATCGAGCGCGCGGAAGGCGCCCTGGTGCACGACGTGGACGGCAACACCCTGATCGACCTGGCCGGGGGCATCGGCATGCTCAATGCCGGGCACTGTCCTCCGACGGTCGTCGCCGCGGTCCAGAAGCAGGCGGAGAAACTCATCCACCCGTGCGCCCTGGTCGCCACCTACGAGCCTTACGTGCGGCTCGCGGAGGTGCTCAATGAGATCACGCCGGGGAACTTTCCGAAAAAGACGCTGCTGGCCAACAGCGGCTCGGAGGCGGTGGAAAACGCGGTGAAAATGGCCCGCGTGTTTACCGGGCGCTCCGCGGTGATCTGTTTTGAAGGCGCCTATCACGGGCGCACGCTGCTCACCTTGAGCCTGACCAGCAAATACGGCCTGTTCAAGAAGGGCTTCGGTCCGTATGCCCCGGAGATCTATCGGCTGCCAGCGCCGGATATGTACCGCCGCCCGCCGGGGATGGCGGAAAACGATTACATCCTGTGGCGCATCCACCAGCTCGAGAAGGCGTTTATCGCGCAGGTCGATCCGTCGGCGGTGGCGGCCATCATCATCGAGCCGGTGCAGGGCGAGGCCGGCTTTATTGCAATGCCGGAGGCGTTCTTGCGGCGCATCCGCGAATTGTGCGACCAGCACGGCATCGTGATGATCGCCGACGAGGTGCAGTCGGGGTTCGGGCGCACCGGGAAATTGTTCGCCATGGAGCACTACCAGATTGCGCCGGACTTGATCTGCATGGCAAAATCCCTGGCGGCCGGCATGCCCATCAGCGCCGTGACCGGGCGCGCGGATATCGTGGACGCGTCGCACATCGGCGGCGTGGGCGGCACCTACGGCGGCAGCCCGGTGGCGTGCGCGGCGGCGCTGGAAACCATTGAGATCATCCGCCAGCCGGCGTTTCTGGCGCGGGCCCGGGAAATTGGGGAGATTATCCGGCGGACGCTGCAGGGCTGGATGCAGGCGTGCGACCTCATCGGCGACGTGCGCGGGTTGGGCGCCATGATGCTCTTCGAGCTGGTGCTCAACCGCGAGACGAAGGAGCCGGCGGCCCAGGAGACGCTGCAGGTCATCCGCGAGGCGGTGCCGCGCGGCGTCGTCTTGATTCGGGCCGGGCTGTACAGCAACTGCGTGCGGCTGCTGCCGCCGTTCGCCATTACCGACGAGCAGCTGCACGAAGCCTTGAGCATCCTGGGCGAGGCGGTCCGCACCGTGAACGCGCGGCGCGCGGTGCAATGCGGATAGTCAACGCGACCATCATGACCGGCGACGCGAGCCGCCCGGTCGTTCACGAGCTGGCGGTGGTGAACGGACGCGTCGTGGACTGGTCCGACGGGCCGCTGCTTGATTTAAAGGGCGCGTTCGTGATGCCGGGATTTAACGACGCGCACGTGCACGTGTGGAAGGTCGGGCACTTGCTCACCTCGCTGATTGACCTGCGCGCGGTGACGGATATTTCCGAACTGCAGGCGGCGCTGCGCGATGCCCAGGGCGACGGCTGGGTGCTGGGCCGCGGATTTAACGAGGCACACATGCGCGAGCGGCGCATGCCGACCCGCGCGGACCTGGATGCGGCGGTCGCGGATCGCCCGGTGATGTTGACCCGCACCTGCGGCCACATCGCGGTGGCGAATTCTCGAGCGCTGGCCATGGCGGGGGTGGCGGCCAACTCGGACGCGCCGCCCGGTGGCGCGATTCGCCGCGATCCGTCGGGCGAGCCCAGCGGGGTGCTCGAGGAAACGGCCATGGGGCTGGTGTCGAAGCACGTCCCCCCGCCGACCGCCGCGGAGTATGAGCGGATGATTCTGGCCGCGGCCCGCCGCCACTTAGGCCTGGGAATCACCAGCGCCACCGAGGCCGGGGTGACGCCGGACATTCTTGCGGCGTACCGGGATCTGGAGGCGCGCGGCCTGTTGCCGTACCGGGTAAACGTCCTGGCGATGCGGCGTCCCCTGGGCTCGGACGAAGTGTTCCCGCTGCCGGAAAAATTCGTCTCGGATTTTCTGCGCGTCGACACCGTGAAGCTGATCGTGGACGGCGGCCTGAGCGGCGCCACCGCGGCCCTGCGGCAACCCTACCGGCACGCGGCCGAGCGCGGGGTGCTGCGCATGGAAACCGATGAAATCGTGGCGCTGTTCGAAGAGCCGGCCCGCATGGGATATCGGCTCGCGGCGCACGCCATCGGAGACGCGGCCATTGAGGTGCTGCTCGACGCCTACGAGCGCCTCAAGCCGACGGCGCCGCGCATCGAGCATTTCGGCCTGCCCGACGCCCGGCAAATTGAGCGGGCCCAGGCGATGGGCGCCATCGCCGTGCCGCAGGCGGTGTTTCTCCCCGCCCTGGGGGCGAATTTCCGGGCGTACCTGCCGGACGTGCTGCTAGACCGCGCTTATCCCCTGCGCGACATGATCACCGCGGGGATGATCGTGGCGCTGTCCTCGGACGCGCCGGTGGTCGCGGATGAAAATCCACTTATCGGCATTCAGGCCGCGGTCACCCGAGGCGATCACGAGGGTCGCAAGATCGCCGCCGATCAATGGATTTCCATGGGCGAGGCTTTTCGCTCGTACACCTGGTGCGGGGCGGTTGCAAGCGGAGATCAAGACAATCGCGGCCGCCTGATGGAAGGCAAGTGGGCGGATTTTCTGGTGCTCGATCAGGATCCGCGCGACGTAAAACCGGAAAACCTGCACAAGATTAAAGTAATGAAGACGTTCGTTGGAGGAGTCCTCGCGTATGAGGCATGAAATGTATATCAACGGCGAATGGACCGACGCGCTCAGTGGCGCCGCGCGGACCGTGCGGAATCCGGCCACCGAGGAGGGGATCGGCGAGGTCGCCTACGGCGGGCGCGCCGATTGCGAGCGGGCGATCGAGGCCGCCGCGAAGGCGTTTCCGGCGTGGTCGCGGATGACGCCCTACGAGCGGGGGGCGATCTTGAAGCAGGCGGCCGAGCGCATCCGCGCGGAAATTGAAGCGCTGGCCCACCTCACCGTCGAGGAGAGCGGGAAACCGCTCCTGGAAGCGCGCGGCGAGTGGAAGGTGGCCGCCGATCTTTT
>VGFD01000302.1 GCA_016868975.1 Armatimonadota bacterium
GGTGATGGAGTTGTTCCGCGAGGTCGACACCGAGCGGATCCTCAACATGATCGGCAAGGAGCATCCCCAGACCATCGCGTTTATCCTGTGCTCGCTGCCCCACGGCAAGGCGGCCGAGGTGCTCACGGCGCTGCCCGCGGAAATGCACAAGGAAATGGTCCAGCGGATCGGTCAGACCGCGGCGCCGGCCCGCGAGGTGGTGGAAGCGTTCGAGAAAACCATGGGCGACATGATGTCGACCACCACCACCGCCAACGCGGGCGGCCTGCAGCCCCTGGTCAAGGTCCTCAAGCGCGTGGATCCGGCCACCACGAAAAAGATTCTCCGCGAGCTGGAAAAAGACGACCCGGAATTTGCCACCACCCTCAAGTCAAGCATGTTCCTGTTCGACGACATCTCCCACCTCGATCCGATCAGTCTGCAGCGCATCCTGCAGGACGTCGACACCTACGAGCTTGCGGTGGCCCTCTCCAAAGCGCCGCGCGCGGTGCGCACCAACGTGGAGAAAAACATGTCAGGCCGCCGCCGCGAGATGCTGAAAACCGACACCGACAACCTGGGCAACGTGACCAACGAGCAGGTCGAGGCCGCGCAGAAAAATATCCTCGACGTGATTTTCCGGCTGGAAGAAGAGAACCAGATCTCGCTCAGTCTGTAGTTGCGGTCAGGCGTCCGGCGCGCGGGCAGACGACCGTGGCGGTCAGCGGGCCCGCTCCGCGCACCAGCCACTCCACCTGGCGGCGATGGCCGTCGGTCACGCCGCGGAAATAGGTGGTATCGCCCCAGCCCGCGTGCACCACGTTGGCGATGCCGTGCAGGTGCTCGATTTCCGCGTCGCCCTTGCCTAGGACGATTTCCGCGCCCTCCAGGGTCACGCGGGGCGGGCGGGCGATTTTCCGGCGTTTGGCGGTTTCCGACACGCTGGTGGGCAGGTAGCCCTCGTTGGCGAAGCGCAGCGTCACCTTGCGCAGCAACGGGGACTCGCTGAGCACCTCCGCGTCGAAGGACTCCAGCACGAGGCGCGGCGAGGCGGCGGCGTGGGCCAGGGAGAACTTCGTAAGGCTCTCGCAAATTTCCGGGAGGAATCTGGCGGGCGGATTCGACCATGAAAACAGCGTCTTCCAGCCGCCGATCTCGATTGGCCCGAGCTGCGGATGCTGGAACGGGCGCCAGGGCACGAAGGCTTCCAGGTTCTCCCGGTCGTGCCACGCGAAGATTTGCAGCAGGTCGTCCTCGCTGCGGCCGTCGAGAAACTTGATGTGGTCCTTGATTTCCAGGCCGGCCGCTTTTCCGATGGACCAGATCTCGGTGGTGAACGCATACAGGCCCATGTGGTGGAAGCACCAGTCGTCGAACCCTCCGCGGATGAAATCCTTGGGGCCGTAGCGAAACTCGTGGTACACGGAAATGCACGGGTATCCGGTGATTTCGGTGCCGCGCGCGCCGAGCGCCTTGTAGACGTCGAGATCCAGGCCCGGCATGTCGTCGTCGGATTTCATGGAATACGGGCGCAGGATGGCCGCGCTGTAGGTGTGGTAGGTCTGGACCCCGCAAATATTGGGATGGTCGACGATAAACTGCACGACCGCGCGGGTCTCCGGCTCCGACAGCGGGTAGGGGCCGGCCCCTTTCTGGTCGGCTTCCGGGGCCCATTCGTAAGGGTAGTTGCGGTTGAAGTCCATGCCGTAGGGGCTGGGGCGCACGTCGATGCGGAAGCCGTCCCAGTCCTCCAGGACGCCTTCCCGGTAGATCCGAAAAAAATTACCGTCGCGCTCGTCGGGCGCGCGCCGCAGCATGATGCGCGGATCCTTTTCGGACACCTTCCAGGTGCCGCGCGGGTCGGGGATGCGCATCTGGAGGAGGAGGCCGTCGCCGTCGATGTCGAGCGGGCGCAGGCCGTCCCAGCGCTCCTCGAAGGGGTACGGCTTGTTATTGGAGCGCACGCTGTCGCCGGTGGTCAGGCAATATTCGGCGCCGTCGGGACTCACGCGCGGGAGGACGTACAGCGTGCGCGTGTCGAGCAGGTGGGTGACGTCCGGATCGTTTCCGTAGTTGCGGACCAGGTAGTCGATGGCAAACAGGCAGGCGGCGCTGCCGGCCAGCTCGGAGGCGTGCGTGTTGCCGTCCATCCAGTAGCCCGGGCGCTCCTCGGGGGGCGTGCCGTCGTGGCGGGTGATCTCAGCCAGGAGGAGGTCGCGCTGCTGGTAGGATTTTCCGATGGAGTACACGCGCACGAGGTCGGAGCGCGCCTCCGCGACGCCTCGCATATAGGCGGCCATTTCCTCGTAGAGGTAGTAGCGGGTCGAATCGTATTGCATGGAGCGGCCGAAGTTCGCGTTTGCGAGCGGATCGCCTCCCTGAGGCTCTCATGCCGGGGAGGAGATGCCGGGCCGGAGCAAGAAAGAGCCTACCCTGGGCACGCCCGCGCGCCCGCTCTCCTCATCAGAGCATTTTTCAAGTCTTGACGCTCACTTCGTTCCTGCGCCCACCTTGATCGACGCGCACTTGATTTGATTCATCGCCCTGTCTTCGCCATGGGCGAATCAAGAGGAGCCTATTGACCATGAATGTGTGGAGCGTCCGTGATCTCACCGATCACGTGAAGGCGCTTCTCGAAAACGACCTGAAGCTGGCCGGGGTAGCGGTCCGCGGTGAGATCTCCAACTTCTCCCGCTCCACGAACGGCCATTGCTACTTCGTGCTCAAAGACGAGAACGCCCAGATCGCCTCGGTCATGTTCCGCATGCAATCCGCGCGCTGCCGATTCGTGCCGGAGGACGGCATGAAGGTCATCGCGTTCGGCCGGGTAAGCGTGTACGAGCAGCGGGGCACCTACCAGCTGGTGGTGGCCGAATTGAAGCTGGACGGTCTCGGCGAGCTGTACGCCGCTTTCGTGCAGCTCAAGGACCGGCTGGCGCGGGAAGGTCTTTTCGAGGAGGCGCGCAAGCAGCCGCTGCCGTTCCTGCCACGACGGGTCGGCATCGTCACTTCGCCGAAAGGCGCTGCGCTGCAGGACATGCTGACCACTCTGCGGCGGCGCCACCCTGGCGTCGACGTGGTGATTTCGCCGGCCATCGTGCAAGGGGTCGAGGCGCCGGGCAGCGTGATCGCGGCGCTGCGGCGACTTTTCCGTTTGGAGGTCGACGTCATCATCGTGGCGCGCGGGGGCGGCTCGTTCGAAGAGCTGAACGCGTTCAACGACGAGGCGTTGGCGCGGGCAATTGCGGCCTGTCCGATTCCCGTGGTGAGCGGCGTTGGGCACGAGACGGACGTGACCATCTGCGACATGGTGGCCGACGTGCGGGCCGCGACGCCCACCGCGGCCGCCACGGCGGTGGTGCCGGACCGCGCGAAGGCGCTGCGGGCCATCTCCGAGGCGCAGGTGCGGCTGCGGCAGGCGCTGCTGCGCCGGCTGGAGCGTGCTCGAGAGCGGCTCGGCGCGCTGGAGAAGCGGCAGTGGATGAAGTTGCCCGGGCGCTCGATGGAGCGCCATCGACTGCACCTCGATCGCCTGGACGGCGGGCTTCTCGCCGGTATACGCAGGCGACACGAGCATGCTCGAATGCGTCTGGACAACGTTGAGCAGCGACGCGGTCGGATCACTCCCGCGCGTCTGTTGGAACGGATGCGGGCGCGTTTTGAGAACGTTGAGCAGCGGCGCCTGCGGGTGTCTCCGGCGCGCCTGCTCGAGCGGGCGCGGGCGCGGCTGGAAGCCCTTGAGCGACGGGCCTGGCGGCGCCTGCCGGAGCGACTGGTGGCGCGCGAGCGGGAGCGCGTTCAGCGGCTTCGTGAGGCGCTGGCCTTCGCGACGACGCGGGCCCTGGAACGGCGTCAGGCCGACTTGCGGCATGCCGCGGCCCGGCTGGACGCGATGAGCCCGCTGAAGGTTCTGGGGCGCGGTTACGCGGTATGTCGCACCATCCCTTCGGGTGGCGTGGAGGGCGGCGAGGTGGTTTCCTGCGTCGCCCAGGTGACTGTTGGACAAGAGCTAGAGGTGCGCGTGCAGGACGGCTCAGTGGGCGTCCGGGTGCGCGACGTGGTGCCGCTCGGCGAGGTCCGCGCGGCGACGGATGCCGTAACGGCATAAAAAATCACTGCGGAGGAATCAAAATGACCGAACTGGCGACCGAATTCGACACCCTGTCTTACGAAGAGGCGCTGTCCCGATTGGAGGACATCGTGACCCACCTGGAGCGCGGCGACCTGCCCCTGGAAGCCTCGATGCGTCGTTTTGAGGATGGCATCGCGCTGTCGCGCGTGTGCGCCAGCCGGCTGGCGGCCGCTGAGGGGCGCATCCAGAAACTGGTGGAAGGAGAGGGCGGCGCGCTTCGGCTCGAGCCGCTGGCTCCCCAATGACGTCCGTGACCGACTTCGACTTGAAGGCTTACATCAAGGCGCGCGCGACCCTTGTCGACGCCGCGCTGGAGCGCTTCCTGCCGCGCGGTGAGGACACCCTGGGCGGGGTGGGCGAGATGATGCGCTACGCCATGTTTCCCGGGGGAAAGCGCTTCCGTCCGGTGCTGACCGTGGCCACCGCGGAGGCGCTCGGCTTCGATGCCGGGCGCGTCATGCCGACCGCCTGCGCCTTCGAGATGATCCACGGCTTCTCGCTGGTGCACGACGACCTCCCCTGCATGGACGACGACGCCGAGCGGCGCGGCAAGCCGTCGTGCCACGTCAGGTTCGGCGAGGCGGAAGCCTTGCTGGCGGGAGACGCGCTGTCCCTGGACGCATTCCGGCTCGTGGCGGCGAACGCGCGCGTGTCGGACGTGCGGCCGGACGCCGTGATCCGCGTGGTGGAAGAGCTTTCCGAGGCGTCCGGCTTCCCGGGGATGGTGGGCGGGCAACTGCTCGACATCCATGGGATGCGGGCCGACAGCGTGTCCGCGGAGGCGCTGGTGGGCATCCACCGCGCCAAGACCGGCGCGCTGATCCGCGGCTCGGTGAGAGCCGGCGCGATCCTGTGCGACGCAACCGAACCGCAGCTGGCGGCTCTGACCGGCTATGCCGAGCGGCTCGGGCTGGTCTTCCAGATCACCGACGACCTGCTCGACTACGGCGAGAAGGAGGAGACCGCCAGCTATCCCGTGGTCTTCGGCGTGGAGGAGTCCCGGCGGCTCGCCCGGGTTGCCACTGAGGAAGGCCTCGACTGCCTGAAGGGCTTTCCGGAGTCCGCCGAGCCGCTGCGGGCGCTGGCCCGCTACCTGTTGAGCAGGGAGACGTGATCGGCGTCGTGGCACCAATTCTGACGCGGCCCGGCGTTGAGTGGGTTTCAAAAAGGACAATCCGGCCCAACATTTGAATCCAAGACGACTTTTATAGGAGCACGAGCAATGGCATCCCTGCTGGACATGATCAACGGCCCCGACGATCTCAAGCGTCTTGACGCGGATGAGCTCGATGAGCTCTGCCAGGAGGTCCGCGACCTCATCATCGGCACGATGGCGAAGTCCGGCGGCCACCTCGCCTCCAATCTGGGGACCGTCGAGCTGGCGGTCGCCTTGCATCGCGTGTTCGACTCGCCGCGCGACAAGATCATCTGGGACGTGGGCCACCAGGCCTATGCCCACAAGATCTTGACCGGGCGCCGCGACCGCTTCCACAGCATCCGCCAGCACAACGGCCTGAGCGGCTTTTTGCGCCGCGAGGAGAGCCCCCACGACATCTTTGGCGCGGGTCACTCCAGCACGTCCATCTCGGCGGCGCTGGGCTTTGCCAAGGCGCGCGACCTGCAGGGTCAGAATCACCACGTGGTGGCGGTCATCGGCGATGGCGCCTGCACGGCGGGCATGGCTTTCGAGGCGATGAACAACGCCGGTCACCTCAACACGGACATGATCGTGGTCCTCAACGACAACGAGATGTCCATCGCGAAGAACGTCGGCGCGCTCAGCACCTACCTGTCGCGCATCCGCCTGATGCCACAGTTCGTGCACCTCCGCGACGAGATTCGCAAGCTCGTGCGGCACATCCCCGGCATCGGCAAGAAACTTCTCAGCAACGCCGAGTACCTCGAGGATCATCTCCACTACATGCTGGTGCCCGGCGTGATGTTCGAAGCGCTCGGCTTCATGTACCTGGGGCCGTTCGACGGCCACGACGTGGCCCAGATGGTGAACGTGCTGGAGAAGGCGAAGGGCCTCAAGGGACCGCGCCTGCTGCACGTGGTCACTCAGAAGGGCAAGGGCTACGCGCCCGCCGAGCACGATCCGATCAAGCTGCACGGCGTGGTGGCGTTCGACATCGCGACTGGCAAGAGCCCCGCGAACTCCGCGCCCATCCCACAGTACACCGAGGTGTTCGGCAAGACGCTGACCGAGATTGCGAAGGACAATCCCCGGGTGGTGGCCATCACCGCCGCGATGCCGCAGGGCACCGGGCTGGTGGAGTTCGGCAACACCCATCCCGAGCGGTTCTTTGACGTGGGGATCGCCGAGCAGCACGCGGTCACTTTCGCGGCCGGGCTCGCGGCAGAGGGGATGCGCCCGGTGGCTGCGATTTATTCCACGTTCATGCAGCGTGCGTACGACCAGATCGTGCACGACGTGTGCATCCAGAACCTGCCGGTGGTGCTCGCGATGGATCGCGGCGGCATCGTCGGCGAGGACGGCGGCACCCACATGGGCATGTACGACATCGCGTACCTGCGCACGCTGCCCAACATCGTTATCATGTCGCCGAAGGACGAGAACGAGCTGCGGCACATGATGTACACGGCCATCGAGTACAAGGGCGGGCCTGTCGCACT
>VGFD01000303.1 GCA_016868975.1 Armatimonadota bacterium
GCTCTGGCCGTCCGCGTAGACGGGGTGTCCGGCGAAATTGTAGGGGTTCCACAGTGGAAACTCCCCCTGGTGAAGCCGCTCGTTCAGGTAGTCGGTCAGCGGATAGAAGTAGATGACGGCGTCGAACAGGTCAAAGTTGTGACAGATGGCTTGCGGCTGGTACCAGAGCGGGTTGGTGGCCAGAATGTCGCCCGGAATGAAGAACCGGCCGCCGAAGAGGAACGGGCTGTAGAACACCACGGTAAGGAGGGCAAACCATCCGGCGGCGCGAGCGATCATGCGTCCAGTGAGGTTCGAACGGCAGGCGACCGCGGCCTTCCGATGCTATAATTGCGCCCAGCCTTACGCCTCCCGGGGCGCCGCGCTGACCACCTTGCGGATTACGTCGTCCCACTTCGTGTCGCGGGCGAAGGACAGGGCGTCGTAGTCGTTGCCGTCCTTGATCTGGTTTTTCACTACGTCCGGGTTGTCCGGTAAATAAATGGATAATCCGTGGGTGCGCTCCGCGTCGTAGTCTTCCGTGCGGGAGAATTCCGGGCCGCCGTACTGAACGCGGCCCTCAATTTGCAGGCGGCTCTGCGCCTGGTGGGCCACCCGGGCGGCGTGCAGCGCCTCCACGACCTTGCTGGCCGCATCGTGCGCGGAGGAAAGCCGCGCATCCGATGAAATACGCTCCGCCAGATCCTTTGTGTCCTTGAGAAATATCTTGTAGTCGAACATGCGGTCCCACTTGTCGGGGTTCGGCTTGTCCCCGAAATTGCGCGCGCGGTCGGCCACCTCGCGCAGCACGCTCCCCGGGATGGACGGATCGAGCAGCGCCGTGGCCAGGCCGTCCACCGCGCTCGCAAGATCGGCGATCTTCGATAAATCCAGGGCCGTCTGCGTGGGCGTCGTCCACGAGGATTTGCACGCCTCCACCCAGTCGGCGGCTATCGTCTGGCCGCTGACCTGCTCCCCGCCATTGAGCCGATCCGACAGCCGCTGGAAAATCGGCTTCAGCGGCACGGCATAATCCAGCGCATACTCTGACGGAGTGCTGCTGATGATATCCTCGGAGGCGATGAACAGCCCGGCGCGGTCGCGCAAATCATAGGCGGCCTCCAGGTTGGACATCAGGCACGAGTCGAAGGCCAGCACCTCCGGCTTCACGCCGGTGTCGCGCTCCACGTTGCGCATCGCCGTCGCAATCTGATCGGGACGGATGCACGACGCGCGCTCGTCAACCCGCGTCGCTTCGTCCGGCATGCTGGCCCGCCAGGCGCCGCCGTGGCTCTGGAACACCACCATGTAGTGCCTGGCCGGGTACTTCTCGATGCCCCACTTGAGGAACGCCTCGACGGTCTCGGGCGCCGCCATGTTCTGGTAAGGCAGCGTCTCCGCCTCGCCGCCCCCGAGCGCCATGCGCGCGTGCGTGATGGAGGGCGGATAGTGGTACCCGGGCTCCCGCAGGTGCGAGTACTCGACCGCCACCGACAGGCGATCCGAAGGCTCCACGGCCGCGAGCTGGTTCTTCAGCAGCGCCTTCGCGCCCTTGCACAGGTTGTTGTTGTCGTTCATGTAGACCAGCACGGTCCACTCGCGCACCGGGTTCATACTCCGATCCTATCATGCCGGACCTGCCGGAAGGTTAACAGTTTGTGCGTGTTCCGCGCATTCCGGCGTGGTACCCTACAACACGGACCAATTCATGGAGAGAGCCCCGACCATGCCAACTCCCATCGACGCCTGGCGCGTCCACCAGTACCGCGAGGGCGACCGCGTGCGGATCGCGCAGGTCGAGCCGTCGCCCGTCGTCCCCCCGACGGACTCGGTGACCCTGCGCTCCATTCACGCCGTGCTGCCCGAGGACGCGCCGCCCAGCGACGCCATCTACGAGGAAAAGCTGGTGCGCGACGCCGCGCTCCCCCCCGAGGCGCGCCTGATCGCGAAGGCCGAGCGTGAGGCGTGGCCCGGGTCCGAGGTGCGCACGCTGGTCAACCAGGGCCCGACCACCAACCGCATCAACCTGACCATCGTCGGGGACGGTTACACCGATGCCGAGAAGGACCGCTTCTTCGCGGACGCCCAGCGCATCACCGACGACCTCTTCGCGCAGACCACCTTCAAGTCGTACCTGCCCCTCTTCAACGTGCACGCCGTGTTCGTGCCCTCCCAGGAGTCCGGCCTCAGCGACGGCGCCGACCGCAACACCGCGCTGGGTCTGTACCGCGAGCCAGTCGGCTCCAAGCGCGCCATCATGCCCGGCAACTACGGCGCCATCGAGCGCGCCATCGGCCTCGCTCCGGCCACCGATTATCCCATCTTGATGGCCAACGACGACTACTACGGCGGCCTCGGCGGCCAGTACGCCATCACCACGCGCTCTCCGCAGAGCGGCTCCATGGTGCTGCGCCACGAGCTGGGGCACAATTTCGGCGAGGTCGGCGAAGAGTACGACGGCGGCTACGTATACTCCGGCGCCAACGCCTCCCGCTCGTCCCAGGTTCCCTGGAAGAAGTGGGTGGACGGCGAGACCGGCGTTGGGTCCGGCAAGGCGCTGGTCGGGGAGTATCCCTGGAAGAACCTCGCGGAAGGCCCGCTGCAGTACCGCTTCAACGTGCCCGACAAGGGGCCGGAAAATCCGCAGACCATCCAGATCGACGTCTCCTCGGTGGGCTGGGAGACGCCCGACGACGTCTCCATTCTGCTGGACGGCCAGCCGGTGCCCTACCAGGGGATATTTACCGACGACCGCTCGTTCTTCAAAGTGAAACCGGAAACGTCCATCACTCCGGGCCGGCACAACATTGAATTTCGCGAAAACGTACACGATGGAAACAACGTGCTGGCGCTCGTCCGCGTGACGACCTACGATAAGGGCTACGATTTCACGCGCGACAAGGTGGGCGCCTATCCCTCGTTCAACTCCTGGAACCAGCACGTGGCGTACCGCCCCACCCACGAGTCGTGCTTGATGCGCGACATGCGCTCCACTGAATTCTGCGCCATCGACAAGGAAAATATGTGGCACCAGTTCCTGAGCCGCGTTTGTCTGGTCGACGCGGTCGGCATCGGCCAGGAAACCGACTGCCAGGGCCGCGTGCAGCGCTTCGTGTACGTCGAGACGCCGGAACTTCCCGGGCTGGATCTGCGCTGGTACAAAGTCGGCGCCGATGGCCGGGAGGCCGAGATCCCGGAATTGCACAACCAGCGCCGCTGGAATCCCGCCGAGGGTGAGGCCGGCTCGTACAAGGTGCGCGCCCGTTTCGAGACCCCCGAGGTGCGCGAGTACAACGACCGCTTCACCTCCGAGCACGCCTTCACGCTCAACGCCCCGGCGGCAGCAAAGGCGGCATGAACGACTTCATCAAGCTCGACGCCTTCTTGAAGTGGCAGGGGATGGTGGGCACCGGTGGGGAGGCGAAGGTCCGCATTCAAGCCGGGGAAGTCCTGGTAAATGGGGACGTCGAGATGCGGCGGGGGCGCAAGCTGCGAGCCGGGGACGTCGTCCGGCTCGGGGAGGCCGAACATACGGTGAGTCTCGAGTAGGGTGCTTCATCGCCACAGCGGCCCGCGCCCGTCCTCTTTCTCTCAGCCGTCGTGCGAGGTCGAGCGCAGGCCGTCTTCCACCCAAACCGGCGCGCCCCACGCCTGCAATTCCTGGCGGTGGGTAAAGACCAGCACCTGGCGGTCCGCGGCGATGCGCTGCAGCGTCTCGCGGATCATTTCCAGGCGATCGGCGTCGCAATTCAAGAACGGATCGTCGAAAATAAAGGGCAGCGCCAGATTTCCCGCCACCAGATCCGCAATGGCGAGCCGCAGGGACAGATATACCTGATCCTGCGCGCCCTGGCTTAATTGCGACGGGTGCACGGGGGTTCCGTCCGCTTCCAAAAGGGAGATCTCGAAGCCCTCATCGAGCCGCACGCGGCGCCCGGCGCGGCCGGTGATGCGCTCGAAATGCGCCGTTGAGGCGCTTTCCAGGCGCTCGCGATGGGTCGACTGGTAGGTTTCCACGGAGGCCTTCAGCTCGCGCCAGGCCAGGGTCAGCACGCGCGCTTCCGAGGCCAGCGCCTGTTCGTCGGCGCGCAATTCCTCAAGACGGATCTCCGCCTCGGCCACGTTGAGCGGATCACGCCCCTGCAGCCGGGCTTCGCGCATGGCCAGATCCTGGCGCAAAAAATCCAATTCGTCCAGGCGCGCGGAGATCTGCTCAAGCTCGCGTTCCAGCCGGGTGATTTCCTCCGTTCCGGCCAGCGGATCCAGCGCGCCCTCCGCACCTGTCGGGGAAGTTTCCAGATCCCGCAGCAGTCCCACGCAAACGTCCTCCGCGGCGTCCACCCGGGCCGCAAGGGCGGCCAGCGAATTGGCCTCGAACGCGGCCAGCACCGCGTGCAGCGCCTCCCGCGCGGTGGCCAGCCGACCGCGTCCTTCCGCGTGTTCGCGCAGTCGCGCGCGCATCGCTTCCACGTCTTCGTCGAGGGTTTCCAGGCCGGGCGCCACCGTCTGGCGCAGCGACCCGAGCGTGCCGCGCTTCTCGGTCAAGACCACGTCCAGCTCGGCAAGCTGCTCTTCGAGGGCCGTGCACTGCGCGCGCGCGTCGACCAGCCGTTTTTCCACCTCGCGCGCTTCTTCGAAAAGCGTGCGCACGATGTCGAGGTCGGTCAACTCGTTGAAGGGCGTGCAGCGCTCGCGCAGTCGGGCCACTTCCGCGCGCAGGCGCTCCAGCTCGGCGAGGCTGCGCTCGGCGCGCGCCTGCTCCTTCTCCCGCGCGTCGATGTTCGCGCGCAGCGTTTCCCATGCATCCGCCTGAGCCAGCGTCTCGTCCCAGAATTTGTTGCTGCGCGACTCCAGCCAGCGGCACAATTCGGCCACCGTGACGCAGGCGCCGGGCTCCATCAAGTCGGCGAGCCGGCCGAGCTCCGGCCAGCCGGGCGCCGCCTCGCTCACCAGGAGGCGGGCCACTTCCGCGTCGCCCCACTCCTCGCGGGCCAGTTTCTCCAGATCGCGGGCGATTTTCGCGCGCGTCGCCTTCATCTGCTGCCACTGCTCCAGCGCGATGGACACGCAGCCATAGCGGGCCGCCAGCGGGCGCAGGCGTTTTTCCCGCTCGGTATCCTCCGGCAGGACGGCTTCGGCTTCGCCGCGCGCGTGCTCGATGCGCGTTTCCATCTCCGGAAGGGCGCGCAGATACTCCGCGCGCCGCTGGCGCAGGGCGCCCAGCTCAAAAACGGACATGTTCGCCAGCACGCCCAGGTGGCTGTTCAGCTCCTTGAGATCGTCGGCCAGCTCTTTTTGTTTGCGTCGCATCTCCGTCACCGTGCGCACCTCGCTGCGGCCGACCATGGTCGCGGCGAGCAGCGCCACAACCACTCCGACGGGGGCCGACACTTTCCAGGAGAACCGCATCGCCAGTCCGCTCCCGAACATGAGCCCGAGGAACACCACGAACGTCGCGACGCGCCATGCCAGCGCGCGCAGGAGGGCGAGCTGCCGCTGCTCCACTTCCCACGATCCGCGCTGCTGCTTTTCCAGCAGGTGCACCTTGCTCTCCATGGCTGGAATCAAGGAGTCGTCGAGATTCGCCACGTCGGCCTGGGCCTTTTGAAAGGCGGCCATTTCCGCTTCCAGGGCGGCCGTCCGCTCGCGGGCCTTTTCCCGGGCGGCGGTGGAAGCGTCCCGCTTCGCCTGCAATTCTCCGGCGCTGAGCGGCTCGGCGCGGATCCAGTCGAGAAACTCGCTGTCGGCGTCTTCGAAAAGGCTGTAGCCGACCAGCTCCCGGTCAAGCCGCGCCAGCTCGTCGCCGAATTCCCCGTGCCGCCGCCAGACGCGCAGGGCGTCCCGGCTGCGGTCGAACAAACGGCTGACCGCGGCTCCGCCCGGGCGCCCCAGCCGTCCGAAGTCAGCCAGTTTCGCCAGCGCCTCGTGCTGTGTCGGATCGTCGGTCAGGTGCCCCACGTCGGCTTCCAGCGCCTCGATGCGGGGGACGCGATCGTGCAGGTCGCCCAGATCGTGCAGCAGATCCGAACGTTCGCGCACTTCGGAATATTCCGTGGAGAGCGACTCGTCGGCTTCGTCGTGGTCCTTGCGCGCGGACATCAGCAGGCGCCGCAGACGGGTGCCCTGCTCCGCCAGGCCCTGCACCTCTCGCGTCAGCTCGGCAATTTTCTCCAGTTTCTCGTCCGGGCCGCCGGGCGCGTCGGAAATTCCCTGCGCCTCCAGGCGCTGCACCTCGTCCGCTTGCTCCCGCGCCCGTTCCAGCGCGGCACGCAATTCAGAGCGCCGCTGCGCCGAGGTGCGGTAGCGAGCGGCCGCTTCGCGCCAGGAATTCCACGAGGAGAGCAATTTCTTGCGATCGGAAAGCCGCTGGCTGACTTCGGCGCGCTCAGTCTCCATGCTGTTCAGGTCCGCGCTGGTGGCCTGCAGCGCATCCGCGGCGGCGCGCCCCTCGACCAGCGCCTGCTCGAGGGCGGATATTTCCGCGCGCAGCGACTCCAGACGACGGTCCTTCGTGCCGTTGCGCGGCGTGACGCCCCGATCGCCGGTCGTGCGCGTGACCTCCGAGAGCGCCCCGGAGAGCCGCTCCAGCGCCGCGCTGTAGGAGCCGGCGCCGGCCCCGGAGAGCAGCGCCTGCACGTCGTCGTGCACCGCGCGCATTTCCGGCAGCGGCTGCATGACGCAAAAGGTCGTGGCGAACATCTCCCGCGAGGTCAGGCCGAGAATTTCTTGCAGGCGCCGCTCGAACGTTTCGTTGCGGCGGTGCGC
>VGFD01000304.1 GCA_016868975.1 Armatimonadota bacterium
TCGCGCGCCTTCACGATGATGCGGTGCATCAATTCGTGGGGCAGAGCGTGGCCCATGTCCACCATGACGCCGTCGACGCCGAACTCGTCTTGATAATGCGGAATGATTCCCAGGATGGAGTCCCAGAGCGGCTGCACGGCATTTTCCGGGGCGGCCAGCTCTTCGTCGTACATGCGGATGGTGTTGTACGCGATGTAATTGAATTTCGGGCGATCGTAAACGCGCAGGTAGGTGACGTCGGTCCAGGGCGGCTGGTAGTCGTCGGGCGGCCAGTCCGCGAACGCGCTGGGCACGTGGACCACCGTGCCGTCCGGGGCGGTGCCACGCCAGCGGCCGTCGGCCTCCTTCTGGATGGTGTCGCGCGCGGGCGGCGCCTTGAAGAGGTCTCGGTACCATTGCGGGGGAGGGGGAAGGTCGGTGTGCTCGCCCTTCGCGACCTTTTCCTTCATGATCTTGAGGTCGTCCTCGCTGAACGGGGGCAATCCATAGTACCGCGCATCGTCGGGGGCGGCGCCGGCCGGCCGGTCCTCGATTTCGCGGCGGATCCAGTAGAACCACTCGGGATGCTTGGCCACCTGATCCCCGTCGCGCGACGAAGTGCGGAACACGAACTCCACGACCACGCGCATCCCCAGGCGGTGGCAGGCTTCCACGAAGGCCGCAAACTGGGTCTCCACGTCGGCCGCGCTGAGCGGGTCGGCGAGGGTCGGCTCCAGCCGATAGGGGTTGGCGATGGCGTAGGGCGACCCGAGATTTCCCTTGTTGCCGAAGGCGCCCACCGCGGTGACCGGCAGGAGGTGGATGGTGTCGCAGCCCATCCGCTTTGCGTGGCCGAGGAGCGCGATGGCCTTCAAGAACGTCCCCGTCTCGCGGACGCCCTCGCCGTTGAGCGTGCGGGCGGCGCGGTCGGGGGCGTCGGGGGTGGCGATGCGGCCGTCGCCGTCGTGGTCGTAGGCGGCGGTGAGGCGGACGAACATGTTGTAGATGCGCGCGTCCTTCACCCAGTCGTCGTCACCGCGTGGAGCTGGGGGCGTGCTGAGAATGGCTTCAACGTGTCCGCGCAGGAAACGGTACGGGTTCACCGTGCGGCTCTTTTCCGTCGGGCTCTCGCCGACGGGGGCCCACAGGCCGGGCACGCGGTAGGTGAGGCGCTCGCCCTCGGGCTCGCGGCGGCGCAGTTCTTCGAGGAGTGTCTCAAGGCTCATGGGGGCCCCTTTTTGGGGCCGCCGGGTCGATCCTGCCCGGTCTATTAACAAACTGGCAATGGCGCGCGGAGGGAGGCTCTGGTATCCTGTGCGCGGATCCATGTATTACGGAGGACTCGCAATGGAGACCCGCTCGGTCGTCGGAGCCCAGATTCCCCCCGCGCAGCTCGCCACCTCACGCGCGGCGGCCGCCCCGCAAGAGGCGCCCATGCCGCAGGACGAAGTGGTCGTGCAGAGCAACATGCTGCAGACCGGGACGCGCTTCCACGTGCCCAGCCCGATGGAGTTGGAGGGGCTCAGCAAGGGCGTGCCCGACGGAACCAAGCGCATCGACGTGCTCAAGGAAGTCCTCCATCTCGATCAGGTCCACGCCATGGGCATCACCGGGAAGGGCGTGACCGTCGCGGTCATCGACACCGGCACGTTCCCCCACGAAGATTACAAGGCGCGCCTCATCGGCTGGAAGGACATGGTCAACGACCGTCCCGAGCCGTATGACGACAACGGCCACGGCACGCACTGCGCGGGCCTCGTCCTGGGAGACGGGAAGATGGCCGGCGGCAAGTTCCAGGGGTCCGCGCCGGAAGCCAACCTGGTCGGCGTGAAGGTGCTCAGCGGCGAGGGCGGCGGCGCGATGTCCGACGTCATCCGCGGCATCGACTGGTGCGTGGCCAACAAGCAGAAGTACAACATTCGCGTGATGAGCCTGTCGCTGGGCGCGCCGGCCTTCCAGAAAGAGCGCTACGACCTGGTTGCGAAGGCCATCGCCAAGGCCTACGACGCGGGGATTGTTCCCGTCATCGCGGCCGGCAACTCAGGCCCGTTCCTGGAGACCATCGGCACTCCCGCCATCTCTTCGAAGGGCCTCACCGTGGGCGCCTACGACGACAAAAACACGCCGAACGTGGCGGACGACACCATGGCAGTGTTCTCCAGCCGCGGGCCGACGACGCGGGACCGCACCATCAAGCCGGACATTGCCAGCCCCGGCGTCCAGCTGGTGGCCACGCTGTCGCCGAAGTCGATGATCGATCGCGAGAACATCCCCCGCTACGGCGATCACTACATCCTGCTGTCGGGCACCTCGATGGCCACGCCGGTCGCGGCGGGCATCGTGGCGGACGTCATCCAGGCCAACCCGGATCTGACGCCGGGCGAGGTGATCAACCTGCTGAAGACGACCACGCGGCCCATCGCGGACACCAATCCGCTGGTGCAGGGCGCCGGTCTTATCGACCCGCTGACCGCGGTGAAGACGGCGCTGGCGATGCGCAAGCCGGCCGCGCCGGCCCAGGCCGCGCCCGCGGCGGAGCAGCCTGCTCCGCAGGTGGAGAAGAAGCCGCTCCCCGCGTTCGCCTAGAGGTCCTGTCAACGGGGATTTCGAAAGTCAGTAGCGCTGCGCTTCTGGTCCCTGCTTTTGATCCGCTCTCCCAGGGGGGAAGCCTTCCGCTCGGGGAGGCGTTCTCGTTGTGTGGCCGTGATTCGGTGACGTGCTTGTGAAGGAATTCGCGAGCGCTGACGAAACTCAGCCCCGACGGAGTCGGGTTCAGCAGTGAACCCGACGATCACGGAGTCGGGCTCATCTGTGGACCCGACTATCACGGAGTCGGGCTCAGCCCAGGCGGCCAGTGTAATGACAAAGATCAAAGAATCCACCCCCGACGTGGTGGTGCCGGACAGCAAGTGCTACATCTGCCCGCGCGCGAAATACAGCGCGGTGCTTCAATGCCGTCGTGACGACTGCAAGAAGAAGGTGTGCAACCTGCACTTCTGCGACGTGTGCCGCCATTGCCTGCGTCACTGCGTCTGCTGGGAGCGACTGAGCGCGGTCTACCACCCGCCGACCGACGAGGCGCCCGCGCGTTAGGTCAGGGTTTCGCCGGGCCACTCGCGCGCCGTATGCAACGCAGGACGTGCATTTACGGCGGATATGCACGGCCAGGGTTGCATACGAGTGCGTGCGCGTGCTTCACATGAAGTTTGGCGTGTGCATCTGTGACATCTCGGCGGCCTGTTCCCCGCTGAATCCACAGGCAACAAGCCGCTTCACGCGGTGATCGTTCATCTCGTGCAGCAGCACGCGGACTTTCTCGAAGCCGGCCGGAAGGCGATCCGCCTCGAGGGCGCCGGCTGCCAGGAGGGCCAGTGCTTCGACAATGCGCGGGCTCACTTCGGTGACCGAGCGCATGTATTCGGCCCGCTGCCGGACCGCCGCCATTAATTTCTCCGCATTTTCTTGAGCGGCCGTCAGGTACCACTTCACGTGCGCGATGCCGAACCGCACGTGCCGCGATTCGTCGATTCGCGCGCGGCGGCAGATTTCCGCGGTCGCCGGATCTGGGGCGTGGGCTTCGATGAATTTCAGCAAGTCGAGAAACGTGCCCTCGCCCATTACCGAGAGCAGGAACGACGCGGTGGTGAAGTCGTGCTGATCGAATAGTGACTTGAGGCTGAGCTGGGTGGACAGCGCGGAATATTGCAGGCCGCCGCCGTTGGCCAGGGCCCGCTTGGTGAACGCCTCGATGTGCCGCGCTTCGTCCATCATCTGGGTGCTCAGGAACATCACGACTTCGGCGAACCGCGGATTGATCTGCGGAACGAATTTCGCGGGGACGTAAAGCGCCGAATATTCGTTCTCCGCCAGAAACGTCATGAGCTGGCAGATTGCCCTTTCGATGGCGTCTGGGAGCGGCGTCAACGCCGACCAGGGAATATCTTTGGAAGCGTCCCACTGCGAGGCGGTCGCTTGCTCATAGAGATCCGCGACCTCCGCGGCCCACACGGCGTCGCGCTCGTTGATGGTAAAGTGAAACGGCGGCACCCCCGGCTCGATGACGGCGCCACGCGGCGCGAATCCCGCGGTGGTGTCCGCGGTTGCGGGGATATCGGCGACCCGGCCCAGCATCCAGTCACGGGTTTCAAGGTCGCCGTCCTTGCGCGGTGGAATGCGCACGCCCCAGTCGGCGCCGCCCAGCTCGGCATGCGGGCCTTTCTCGAAGAGGTAGGCACCGCTCGGGGAAAGGCCCAGCCAGCGATGCCCCATCACCCGGCACCACGCGCGCAGGTCGTGCTCCACGGAGGGATGCGTGGCACGCACGCCGATCGGCTCGCCCTGCCCGATTGTTTCCAGGGCCGGGCGCAGCAGCATCAGGAGACCGCTGCTCAGCTCGAGGTTGCCGGCGTCAACGGTTGTTTTCGGCTCAGAAATATTCTCACCACTTTTCGTCGAGGCGCTGGTGCGCCACCGCCTCGCTGAGGACGCGATATCCCTCCAGAGTGGGTTGAATCCAGGCTTTGAGGCCTTCCTGATCCATCAGTGGGCGCCACCTGGGGTTGTCGTAGGTCATTCCCAGTAGCGCACGCGTCCACTCTTCGCCTTTCGCTTGCGGGAAATCCGGCAACACGGTAAAATTGCAGTGGCAATATTCGGGGCTGGTCCAGAAAGCCTGGATCTGGCGGGTGTCGACGCGGCCTTCGGTGGTTTCGCGAATCCAGGTCGCGTCGGCCAGGGCGGTGACGTCGGCTTCATTGTCACGCAGGGCGCGCAAGGCTTCCAATTCACTTGTTCCGGTGTCGCCGTGCTTGCCGACGTCGAGGTTGAAGCGAAGCACCGTGCAGTCACGGTCGGGGTCGACGCCCGCGAGTTGGAGGAAATGCACCGGGAGAATCGCGGCCTGCCCGGAATCCGCCGAGCCGAGCGCCAGGCGCTTGCCCTTGACGTCGGTCAGCGATTTCACGCCCGTGTCAGTGCGTGCCACGAAAACGGTCGTGAAATTGGCGTCCACGTCGCGCATGGCGAGAACCCTGGCGTGATCGCCGGTGCGCTTCATCACCTTCAAGTAGGCGAGATTCGTATTCCAGCCGATGTCCACGCCGCGGTTTATCAAGGCGTCCACCAGCGCGTCGTAGTTGGAGTACAACACGTAGTCAATGGGGACGCCGGCTTCCCGGAAATAATCGCGCATGCCTTCCCAGATGGGCACCACGCGCGGGTCGTATGCGACGGCGCCTACTCGGATCAGTCCGTTTGAAGCCATGAATATACTCCTTAAAACAGAGGAATTCCAAGCAGCGCCTTGCCGATGAACTCGTGCAAGGCATCCGTCGTCGGCGCCATGACGGCCCCCGCCCGCGCGTCCCGGAACTGGCGCTCCACGCCGACGTCGCCGCGGAAGGCGGCGCCACCGCAGGCGCGCATTCCCAGGTCGGTGACCTCGAGCACCGCCTCGCCGGCGGACGCCTTCGATTCCAGCACGGCCAGCATCGCGTCCTCCCCGCCGGCCTCCATTTTTTCGGCGACTGACCGGATGAACGCACTCTGCGCGTCCGCCACGATCTGCATGCGGGCAAGACGCGCGCGCAGGTTGGGCAGGTCGGCCAGGGATTCGCCGGCGTGCTCGAGCTTCGTGGACAGCAGGTGCGCGCGCGTGGACCCCGCCGAGGCGTTCGCGATGCCCACGGCAACCGCGGCGGTCCCCAGTTGGAACCAGGGAAGCACCGGGTTGAGCATGACGCCGAAGCCCGCGCCGTCACCGCTGAGCCGGTCTCCATCGGTGACTTTCACGTTCTCCAGGCGGACCGGGCTGCTGTCGTTTCCGCGCAACCCCATCCCGCGCCAGGCGCCGCCAATCATCACGCCGCCGGCCGCGCGTTCCACGAAATACATCGTGCTCTCGGTGGGGCCGGCCGACTTGTGGCTCAGGGTGCTCACCACGTACGAATCCGCGTGGGAGGCGCTGGTGACGAAGGATTTTTCGGCGCTGACGGTAAGCCCGCCGTTGGCCGCCACGGCGCGACTGACTGGCGCCCAGAAGTTGCTGCGCGATCCCTTTTCGCTGAAGGCCAGCGTGGTGAGATGCCGATTGCCGGCGATCTCTTTCAGAATTTCTTCGCGGCGCGAAAAATCCGACGCCTGAGCAATCACCTGCGTGCCGCAGACGTGCATCAGGTAAATCATGGCGGTCGACGCGCATTTCTCGGCAATAATGCGCACGACGGGAGCGAATACGGTGGGCGTCAGCGTGGCGCCCAGCAAGCCGGTGCGACGCAGCGCGTCGATGGCTTCGGAGGGCCAGCGGGCCTCGCGGTCCACGGCATCGACGTGCCGTCCGGCCACGTCGGCCACTTCGGCCGCCCGGGTGATCCAGATTTGCAGGGATTCATCGATGGTGGTTGGCATGACGGTTCCTCCTGGGACACCGCCCATTCAACGGCAGCCGGGTGAAACCTGTCGCGTGACACGTTCGCTCCCGGATCGCGGCGAACGCCGATGGTCCGCGGATGTTCGCAACCAGATTCCGGCGAGATGGCGTCATTGCTTATTTTCAGGAGACGTGTCCGCTCCGGCTTCGCGGCGCGCGGTGGGGTTCGCTCCCACTTCGCGGCGGACGGGGTCAGGTTAGAGCGTGCCCACCACCGTGCCGGGGAAATAGCGCTCCAGAATGGCGATCCAGGTCCCGCCGGCGCGGGCCATTCCGCGGGCGCCCCACT
>VGFD01000305.1 GCA_016868975.1 Armatimonadota bacterium
TCGAGGGCTCCCAGCCAGCCGGTCGGCTCGGCCGGCGCCTCCAGGGAAATCCGCACGGTGCGCCCCCAGGCCTCGGTCACGCCCGGGATGGCCAGCGGCACCGCGGGCAGGTCCGGCGCTTCCTCAAGGGTGTTGCGCAGGGTCACGCCCCGGTAGGTCCGCCGCGCCCGCGCGCCGCCGGGCAACAGCGCGACGCGGCCCGCGGCGCCGGCCAGCAGCATTTCCAGCCGGTCCAGATCGGCGCTGCCCGCCTCCGCGTTCAGCGCGCCGAGCGCCTGCCGCCAGACGCGCAGCCGCACCGCCTCGTCGAGCGTCGCGCTCTCGTCGGGGATGCGCACCGCGTCGCCCTCGGTGACCGCGAGAAACTGGAAAGCCTCGCGCCCCTGGGCATCCAGGCAGCGCTCGTCGCGCCAGGCCGCGCGGCCCAGTCGGCAGAGCGCCTCCACCACGCGCGGGTTGAACTCGCGCTCCAGAAGCGGAAGGAGCAGGTGGCGCACGCGGTTGCGGGTGAACGCCGTGTCCGCGTTGGTGGGATCCTCGACGACGGGCAGGTCCTCACGCTCGCACCACGCGCGGGTGACCGCGCGCCGGGTGGTGAGCAGCGGACGGACGACCGCGCCGCCGCCCGGCAGGTCCAGCCGGGGACGGATCCCCGACAGGCCGCGCAGTCCCGCGCCGCGCAACATCCGCAGGAGCACCGTCTCGGCCTGGTCGTCGGCGGTGTGGGCCGTGGCGATCAGCAGCCCGGGGCGCGCCGTCGCCATCCGCTTGAACCACGCGTAGCGCACGCGGCGCCCGGCCACCTCGATGCCGACACCCCAGCGGCGCATCAGCGCGGGGACGTCGGCCCGCGCCATGCGGCAGGAAAGCCCGCGGCGGCGCGCCTCCTCGCGCACGGCGGCGGCCGCCTCGGCGGAGCGCGCTTCCGGGATGCCGTGGTCGAGGTGGCCGACTTCCAGGGTGAAACCGCTGCTCTGCCGCGCCTCGTCGAGCATCCCAAGGAGCGCCATGGAGTCGGCGCCGCCCGAGACGGCTGCGAGCACGACGGTATCGGGTGTCAGACCGCCGAGCATCGGACTCCCGTCGGGGAAATCCGGGTGGCCACCGCGCGCGCTTCGGGGAAGACCGCCGCCATCGCCGCCGCGACGCGCTCGGCGTCCACGCCCGGCGGGACGAATGAGGCCACCGTGGGGCCCGAGCCGCTGATGAACGTCCCCCGCGCACCCGCCTCGCGGGCCGCCGCGCGCGCTTCCTCGAAGCCCGGGATGAGCCGCGCCCGGTAAGGCGTGTGGATGCGATCCTCGACCGCAAACTCCAGCGCTTCGAAGTCTCCGCCGGCCAGCGCCGCCACCAGCAGCGCCGCGCGCGACAGGGAGAACGACACGTCGGCGAGCGGATAGGCGGCCGGCAGCGCCTCGCGCGCCTTCTCGGTGGACACCTGAAAGGCAGGGATGGCGAGGGCCACGTTGAGCCCGCGCGGGAAGCTCAATGAGGTGCAGCGCGCGTCGACGCCGTCGGGCCAGGCCGCCGTGCAGCCGCCGTAGATCGCCGCGGCCACGTTGTCCGGGTGGCCCTCCAGCGCGTTGGCGTGGGTCAGCAGCCAGGCCGGGTCGTCGGGGAATCCGGCGAACGCGCGCGCCGCCGCGAGGCCGGCCACGATGGCCGCGGCGCTCGATCCCATGCCGCGCGACAGGGGGATGCGGTTGATCTGGCGCAGCGCCACGGGCCGCGCGTCTTTGACCCCGAGCGCCGACAGGCCGTGACGGAGCGCTTGCAAGGAAAGGTGCGACGCGTCGCGCGGCAGACATTCCGCGCCCTCGCCCTCGACCTCGGCGGCGTCCCGGTCGGCCCAGGCGAACACCGACTCGTTGGCAACCTCCAGCGCCAGTCCCAGGCAGTCGAAGCCCGGGCCCAGGTTGGCCGAGGTGGCGGGAACGACCACGCGCAGCATCAGCTCGCGCCCACGCGCTCCCGCGGCGAGGAGATGATTTCCTCAAGCGCCTCCAGCTCGGCCGGCAGGCTCACCGCGTTCACGTCGGATCCGAGCGCCGTGTCCGGATCCTTCAGCCCGTGCCCGGTAAGCACGCAGACCGCCACCTGGCCCGGCGCGAAAAATTTCTCCCGGGCCAGCTTCATCAGGCCGGCCACCGGCGCCGCGGAAGCCGGCTCGGCGAAAACGCCCTCTTCCCGCGCGAGAAAGCGATACGCGGTGAGAATTTCCGAATCTTCAACGCAGTTGATGAGCCCGCCAGAGTCGCGTGCCGCCCGCATGGCGCCCTGCCAGGAGGCGGGATTCCCGATGCGAATCGCGGTGGCGATGGTTTGCGGATCCGCCACCGGCTCGCCTTTCACCAGCGGGGCCGCGCCGGCCGCCTGGAATCCCAGCATCTGCGGCAGCGATTGGATGCGGCCGGCCTCCTTGTATTCCCGAAATCCCTTCCAGTAGGCGGTGATGTTCCCGGCATTCCCCACTGGGAGGGCCAGAAAATCCGGCGCCCGCCCCAGCTTGTCGCACACTTCGAAGGCCGCGGTTTTCTGACCCTCGATGCGATGCGGATTTACCGAGTTGACCAGCGCCACCGGATGTTTTTCGGATATTTTCTGAACCAGCTCCAGCGCGCGGTCGAAATTCCCGGAAATCGATAATACACGCGCGCCGTGAATCAGGCTCTGGGACAATTTTCCCATGGCGATCTTGCCTTCCGGAATCACCACGTAGCAGGTGACCCTGGCCCGCGCGGCATACGCCGCCGCCGATGCCGCGGTATTTCCGGTGGACGCGCAGATCAGCGACGTGGCGCCCTGCGCGACGGCCATGGTGACCGCTACCGTCATCCCCCGATCCTTGAACGAGCCGGTCGGGTTGAGCCCTTCGAATTTCAAATAGACTTCCAGCCCCAGCAATTCCCCCAGCCGATGCGCGCGGATCATCGGCGTGTTGCCTTCGAGGATGGTGATGGCGCGCGCCCCCGCCGTGGCCGGCAGAAAATCGCGGTAGGCCTGGATCACGCCGGGCCAGGAACGAAACGTGGTCTCTTCGGTCATGGGTCAGTCTCCTCGCACGCGGAGCATCGCGGCCACTTCGCGCACCGCCGGCAAGAGCCGGAATTTCTGCAGGGCGCGGCGCATGTTGCGCTCCAGCGCTTCGTGGGTCAGGAACACGACGTCCACCACGTCGTCGGCGTGGCGGCCTTTCTGGATGACGCACTGCACGCTGATATTCTCCCGCGCGAGAATGAGCGCCACCGCCGCCAGCACGCCGGGCTCGTCGGCCACGCGCAAGCGCAGGTAGAAGCGCGCCTCCCGCTCGTCGAGGCGGCGCACCGCGCGCTGCTCGGAGGGCGGCGTGGGCAGCGTCCCCACCGAGCCGGTCTGGATGTGGTGCAGCACCTTGACGATGTCCGCCACCACGGCGCTGGCCGTGGGACGCTGGCCGGCGCCCGCGCCGTAGAACATCAGCTCGCCGGCCCACTCGGCGCGCACCAGGACGGCGTTGAATGCGTCCTTCACGGCGGCCAGCGGATGCTTGAGCGGGATCAGCGAGGGGGCCACCGACAGCTCCAGCGCGCCGTCGCGGTCGGAGGCCTCGGCCAGCAGCTTGACCACGTAGCCCAGTTCTCGGGAATACTCGATGTCCTCGGGGTGCAGGTTGCGGATCCCCTCGTGATGGACGTCCTTCATGCGCACGTTGGTGCGGTAGGCGATGCCGGCCAGGATGGCGAGCTTGTATGCGGCGTCGATGCCGTCCACGTCGTTGGTGGGATCGGCCTCCGCGTAGCCGTGGAGCTGGGCGTCCTTGAGCGCGCGCGCGTAGGCCTGCCCCTCGTCGGTCATGCGGGTGATGATGTAGTTGGTGGTGCCGTTGATGATGCCCTGGATGCGCTGCACCTTGTCGCCGGAGAGCGACTCGTGCATCGCGCGGATGATGGGGATGCCGCCGGCCACGGCCGCCTCGAACAGCAGGTCCACGTTGCGCCGTCGGGCGATGCGGAGCAGCTCCTCGCCGCGGGTGGCCAGCAGCTCCTTGTTGGCCATGACCAGGTGCTTGCCGCCGCTCAGCGTCTCCTTCGCGTAGCGGAACGCGGGGTCGCGGCCGCCCACCACCTCCACGACAAGCTGGATGTCGCGGTCGTTGGCGATCTCCTCGAAGCTGTTGGCGAGGAGGCCGTCGTCGATACCCAGCCGCGCCCTGGAGCGGTCCCGCACGAGGATCTTCTTGACGACCGGGCGTACGCCGACGGCCGCCGTAATGCGCTCCTGCCGCTCTTGCAGCAGGCGGTACACTCCCATTCCAACCGTGCCCAGGCCCAACAGGCCAATGGCCACGTCACGCTGCGCCATGCGTCCTCCCCAATGTTCCGGGATTAAGAGGGTGTTTGGAGTGGCGTCTCGCTACTGCGGGGACACGCCAATCCAAACACCCTCTAGGGGTCGGGCCCGCTTCGATTCGGAGGGCATGGGCTCCTTGTGGGGTGGCCTTCTACCCCCGTCTGCGTCTCTTGCGCTGGGCGCGAGCGTCGCACGTCTCGCCGACCTCGCGGATCATTGCGGTCAAGGCTGCGAAACTGTTCAGGTTGAGCATATCGCTCTGGTAAAGATTGTCTTCAACGTCCGTGAGGCGGCCTCGAAGCGCGCCAAGCGTGCCCTTCATGGTGTCAAGCGTACTGTGGATGCCATCAATTGTGCTGTGGATGGTTTCGATGAGGCGCAGCTCGAGTCGACTCATGCCAGGGGGGGCCTCCGTTGCCGTCCCGCTGGTATGCTGTACGCTAAGCCCGGGTCGCGGTTTGCTCAGGCGGTATTCACATCTGCTCATGACCACATTGTAACACGGGGTCCCCGGAGGATGGGGTCAGTCATATTTTCCGCCCGAACAGGAACCCCTCGTGGATCTCCATCACCAGCCGCTCGGCCGCCGCGTGGTCCGGCTCCTCGGGCAGCGGCGACCCCGCTACCAGCTCGTTGAGGCGCGTCTCCTGGTCGGCGGCCCAGACCTTCAGCTCGGCGTAGGTCATCGATCCCCTTCGCACGCCCATGAGCCACTCGGCGTCCGGCCGCCATACCCGCACGACGCCCTCGGCCAGAATTTCCTGCCCCATTTTCAGCAGGCGGCACAGGTGCATCGCGTGCTTGGTGTCGTACCCGTGCGCTTCCTCCAGCGCGCCCCGCTTGGGGTTGCGGCTCTTACGCCAGGTCTCGTAGTGGTTCCAGTGCTTCCACGCCGCGCGATAATTTCGCTCGGCGTCCGCGCTGGGAAATTTGTGGCGGCCGGCGATCAGCACGGCGCCGAACGATTCCGGCTCCGGCTTTGACGGCGGCGGCCCGGTGAGCCACCGGTAATGGCGCTCCAGGCGGCGCAATTGATCCACGGCGTAGCCGCTGAAGCGCTCGCCCACGCGCCGCGACAGAAAAATATCCCGCGCGTCCCGCAAGCGCTGGCCGTGCTGCGTGCACACCAGGAGGTGCCGCTCGTCGGTGAACAGCGTCTCAATGATGTTGGGATTTCCCTGCAGGGCGAGCCGGGCGAATTTGGCCAGGGAATACACGACGTGATCTCCGGATGGATTTTCGTGCTGCTCAAATTCCTGCAATCCGAGCAGGACTTCGCGGGGCGGCACGCACACGCCGCGGGTATCCTCGTCGCTCTCGGGGGTGGACAGGCCGTGCGCGCGGCTGCCGCTCACCACTTTCAGAATGACGTTGTCTTCCCAGAATGCCGTCACTGTAAGTGATCTGATCCAGGGTGAGCCCATCCCAGCGCCACGCGGGCGCGCACCACGTAGTCGTCGAGGTCGTCGTAGCGCGTCGGCTCCTCGGGCAGGTGAGTCTTTGCGCGCGCTTCGTTCATTTTCTCGTAGAGGATATCGAGCGCGGGCAGGTGGCGCTCGCGATCCGCGTCGGCGAGGCGGCCTTTCTCCGCGCCTTTCCGCTTGCGTACGATCAATTCGCTCACTTCGTCGCCAGGATGCAGCGCGGGAAGATTCGCCTCAATTTCTCCGACCGTCAAGACGTGGATTCCGGTGTGCAGCACTCGGTAGGCGTACAGCAGGTCCTTGACGGTGGCTTGCGGCTTTTCCAGGTGCTTGCGGCAGGTATGATAAAACCCGCGATAATGGTGCACGAGATTTCCCACGATGAATCCGCGTCCGATTTCGCGCAGCTCTTCGAGCCATTCTCCGCCATACACTACGAGGGGACTGTAGAGTTGCTCGAGTACGTATCCGTTGCGCCGGGTCATCAGGCGGCAAAACTTGTGCACGTCGTGCGCCACCCAGTCCAGCTCTAAATCGTCGTCCACCCGGCTGATGGTGATCGTCTCCTCCCCGATCTTCAGGCGCAGCACGTCGCGCAGCGGCCGCACGTATGCGCCGCGCAGGTCCACGTCGCTGTCCGGGGAGGAAAATCCATACAGATGCGCGCCGCTCACGGTGGCGAACAGGGGCGTCGGCCCGCTGCGCACCAGTCCCAGCAGGCGCTCAAAATCGAGTTCCACGTCCCTCACTTCGCTGGAAACCTTTTCCTCGCCTGGGAGTTGAAGCGATTTGCTGAAGGGAGCGCCTCGTGAAGAGAGTCGTCTGGATCATCGCGGGTCTTTTGATGGGCACCCTGCCCGTGCTCGCCTTCCGCCCTCCGGAGGACCCTTCCGCCCGACC
>VGFD01000306.1 GCA_016868975.1 Armatimonadota bacterium
GTGGTGGACGATCCGGCGCCGCCGAAGCCCCAGCCCGAGGGCCCCATCGGTCCGCGCCGGGTGGTGGACGATCCGGCGCCGCCGAAGCCCCAGCCCGAGGGCCCCATCGGTCCGCGCCGGGTGGTGGATCCCGTGCCTCCAGAGCCGCGGCCCGTAGGCCCCATCGGACCGAGGCGCACCCCCGAGCCGAGTCCCCGGCCCGGGCCACGCAGCCAGGAGCCCTCAGTGGGTGGCGGCGACCGCTCGACCTCCGGCGGCAGCGGGGGCTCCAGCGGCGGCATGACCGCCAGCGGCACCTCCGAGCCGGACCGCCCGAGCAAGACTCAGCGTGGGCGCGGCCCGCAAGACGGCCCGGGCACGAGAAGCACCGAGCACCACTCCGCGCCCGAGCCGTCTCGCGCGCCAGCCTTCACCCTGCCCGGCGTGGTCATCGCCGCGCAGGCCGCCGCCCTCAATGCGCCGACCACGGCCGCCGCCCAGGCCCCGCGCGGGGAAGTCCGGGGCACGGCGACTGGTGCGGTGAAAGCCGTGGATGGAGTGGGCGTCTCCTCCGGCGGCGCGGTGGGGAGCCGCCCGGCTCCGCCCGGCCGAGAAACCTTCCAACCGCCCCGCCAGAACGCTCCGAAGGAATCCGAGTCCCCCGCCGCCACCGAAACCGCTGCCAGGAAGGGCCCGGCCAGTGACCCGCAAGGGCGGACCCGCGGCACCCCCGGCGGACCGCCGCCCGACGACCGTCCTCGCGTCGGCGTGCGCGTGCGCCGCGACGACGCCGTCCCGACCCCGACGAACGCGCGCACCGACGCGGCCGGCCCGCGCAAGGAAACGCCCACCCCGACGAACCCGCGTACCGGCCCGACCACGAGCGCGCGCTCGGAAGGGGCCACCCCGACGCCGCGGTCCGAGGCCGCCACGACCAACGCGCGCGCCGGCAACCTGCGCGAGACGGCCGTAGAGGCGCCCCGCCCCGGGCCGGCCCGGCCGATTACCCAGAATCCACTCCGTCCGCAGGCCGCCGCTGAGGCCGCCACGCGCGCCCAGGCGCCCGCCGAGCCCACCGTTCCGGGCAAGCCGCCGGAGCCCCGCGGCCCGGCCGGACCGGCCGTCGAGGACGCGCGGCCTGCTCCGCGCCAGGCGCGCACCACGAGCACCGTGTCCGATACCGCCGCCCGCACCAGCGAAGCCACCACAAATGACGGCGCCGCGGCGAAGCAGGAGTTCATCGGGCAGATGCGGCCCGCCCAGCGGCTGGTACACGGTCCGGCCGGCCCGGCGCAGCAGCGCACGGCGCCGCCCGCGCAGAGCAAGACGTCCACTCCCACGGAGAGCACGGTGGTGGACGAGACGTCGCGCTTCCAGGCGCGGGAGCAGCAGCAGACGGCCCAGCGCGGCACCCTGCAGGCCACCCGCAACGCCGCTTCCAGCAACGCCGAGCTGGACAAGGGGCCCCAGCGCTCAAGCCTGTCTGGCGCCCCGACCGTCACCGATCGCCCCCAGCAGCGGATCGTGGAAAAATCCGGCGGACGCGACCAGTCGGGCTCCGGCACCGGCGAGGATCAGCAAGATCCGCAGCGGCAGACGACTACCCGTGTGGACGCCAGGGTGGAGGCGGTCCAACAGCAGCAGGTCGAGAACGCCCAGCGCGTGCGGACCCAGGTGGGCGAGGCCGGCCACCGCCGGGTCATGGCCGAGCAGATGATGCTCAAGCGCCTGGAGTCGCTCAATCCCGAGCGGCAGACGCAGACCGCGGCGAAGCACGCTTCCTCGGTCATCGGAGTCATCCTCAAGAAGGCGTACGGCGACGAGAAGATGCGCCAGAAGGACGCCGCCAAGTTCGTGGCGCTGGTCCTCCGCTCGCACGGGTTCTACACTTACGAGCACTGCACGCGGCTCATCGACCTGTCCACCTCGCTGGCCGACATGGTGGGGCGCAAGGACGAGGAGACGAAGGAGCGCCTTGCGGCCGGCGTGATGTTCAAGGACCTCGGCGAGGTCGAGTACCTGATCTCGAAGGGCACGCCGCGGCAGCGCCAGGTCCTGGAGCAGTTCCTGGCCGGCGAGGGGCTGGCGCACCAGGGCCTGCTGCACGACATCGGCAAGATCAAGATCCCCAAGGAGATCCTGTACAAGCCGGGCATGCTCACCCCGGAAGAGGCGCGCATCATGCAGATGCACCCGGTGTACGGGGCCGAGATCCTGCAGAGCATTCCTCCGCTGGCCCACGCGGCGCCCGCCGCGAAGCACCATCACGAGCGCTACGACGGGAAAGGCTACCCGGACCGCCTGAAGGGCGACACCATCCCCTTCGAGGCACGGGTGATCGCGGTGGTCGACACCTTCGACGCCATGGTCGCCGACCGTCCCTACCGGAAGGGGCTGCCGCTCGAAGTCTGCCGCAGCGAGCTGGTCAAAGGCAAGTTCAAACAGTTCGACCCGGACCTGGTGGACGCGTTCATGGAAGTGCTCGACGAGAAGTTCGTCCGCGGCAAGCTGAGCATGGAGGACTACAAGCTCGGGCCAGGCGCCTAGCCGCAATGCCCAAAAAGGGCCTCGCCAGTAGGAGTTCGAACCGGCGGGGCGAATAGCCGCCCGATTTGTCCAGGTAGTTCCCTTTGAGGGAACCAGGACGCGCCGCCGGGCGTCTGCGAGGTTGTAAACCCAGCGCCCGCCATCGAGGCGCTTTTTGATTTCGAACCATACCACGCGCCGCCATTGGCGCGACAATACAGGGAGCGATAATCGGATGATCGTTGTCGAGGGGCTGACCAAGGTCTTCAACGACGTGCCGGTCGTCAAGGACCTCTCCTTTACCGTCGAACAGGGAGAGATCCTCGGATTTCTCGGCCCGAACGGGGCCGGCAAGACGACCACCATGCGTATCTTGACCAGTTATTTTCCGCCCACCGAGGGCCGCGCCACGGTGGCCGGCTTTGACGTGGTACAGGACTCCATTGAAGTCCGCAAGCGGGTCGGGTACATGCCGGAAAACGTGCCACTGTACACCGACATGACCGTGCGCTCGTACCTCTCCTTTGTGGCCGACGCCAAGAGCGTGCCGGCCCGGGAGCAGAAAAAGCGGGTGGGCGAGGTCATGGACGAGTGCTCGCTCAGCGAGCGCGCGGACGACCAGATCGGCACGCTCAGCAAGGGATTCCGCCAGCGCGTCGGACTGGCCCAGGCCATCGTGTCGCGGCCCCAGGTGCTGGTGCTCGACGAGCCCACGGTCGGACTGGATCCCCGCCAGATCGTGGAAATCCGCAATCTCATCACCCGGCTCGGCGAGAAGAACACGGTGATTTTCAGCAGCCACATCTTGTCCGAGGTAAGCAAGGTGTGCAGCCGCGTGATCATTATCGCCGGCGGGCGCATCCGCGCCATCGACACGCCGGAAAACCTGGAGTCGCTGGTTCGCAAGACGGTCCAGATCGTGGTGACCGTGCAGGGCGGCCCGCGCGAAAAAGTCGTGGAGACGGTGCGCGCCATCAAGGGCGTGGAGCGCGTTTCGGTGGAGGAGAGCGAAGGCTCCCCACACCTGCGCCTGCTCATCGAGGCCAACCGCGAGGACGAAGTGCGCGCGCCCATCGCCGCGAAAATCGTCCACGCCCAGTGGCTGCTCCTTGAATTGCACCAGCGCGCGACGTCCCTGGAGGACGTGTTTATGGACCTCACCGCGAAGGACCCGGCCGAACAAGCCGAAACCACTAACGCCATCGGGGAGGTGAAGTAAGCCATGTGGGCCATTTATCGAAAAGAGATGCGCGCCTTTCTGCTCTCGCCGATGGCGTGGATCTTCTGGTGCGTTTTCCTGATATTGTTCGGCCTGGCGTTCAACACGTTGTTCGAGCGCTACAACGACATGCTGATGTCGAATCCGGACGTCAACCTTACTGAAACGGTGGCCGGTGGCGCCCTGGGCGGCTTCTTCAAGTTCCTGCTGCTGCTCATGACCCCGCTGCTGGGCATGCGGCTCTTCGCCGAAGAGAAGGAAAAAGGCACGCTTGAGCTGCTTTTCACTTATCCGCTGACCGAGTGGCAGCTGATTTTTGGAAAAATATTGTCCGCACTGACCGTCACCGGCATCCTGCTGGCCCTCACGCTCCCCCAGTTCATCTACCTGGGGAATTACACCACGCTGGAGTGGCCGATCATCTGGACCACCTACCTGGGCTGGATGTTGCTCCTGGTCGCCTTGCTCTCGCTGGGCATCTGGACTTCGGCGGTCACCAACAGCCAGTTCGTGGCGGCCGTCCTGTCACTCGCGCTGATGCTGCTGATGTGGCTGTCGCAAGTATTCCAGCCGCTGTTCGCGCGCCTTACGTTTGACGTGCAGGTTCCCTGGTTCTGGAAACCGTTCGTGTGGCTGGGCGCGCTGTTCACCTGGGCATACAAAGAGCTTGCCGTTACCGAGCACTTCGAGTCTTTCGGGCGCGGCGTGATCAATACGAACGACGTTTTGTACTACCTGAGCTTCGCGGCTTTCTTCCTGTTCCTCACCTACAAGAAGCTCGAGTCGCGGAAGTGGCGGGGGTAATCGAGCAATGAAGAAACAATACGGCTACGCGGCGAACACCCTTATTCAAATAATCCTGTTCACCGGAATCCTGTTGGCCATCAACGCGATTCCCCGCGCGGTGAAGAACCTCAACGTGTTCGGCACCCGCATCCCCCTTCAAAAAGAGTTCGACCTCACGCAGAACAAGCGGTTCAGCCTCTCCGACCAGACGCTGAAGACGCTCAACCGCCTGCAGAAGCCGGTCAAGGCCCTGGCCTTCACCCAGCAGGCCGGTGAAAACTCGCCCACCGAGCAGGTGCTCAAGCGCTACGCCTTCGCGAGCAATAATTTCTCGTACGAGATGGTGGACCTGGAGAAAAATCCCATCCGCGCCGCCAAGTACGGGGTGAAGACGCCCAACACGCTCATCCTGGAATCGGGCGATCAGAAGGAGAGCGTATCGCTGCCGTTCCGCGGCGACGCCCCGGGCACCGAGGCCAAGATCACCTCGGGCCTGCTGCGCCTGCTCAATCCCTCCAAGGCGGTGGTCTATTTCGTGACCGGCCACGGAGAGATGTCGCTGGAGCCGTCCTCTCAGGCCAGCGTGGGCACGCTGAAGACCGACCTTGAAGCAGAAAACTATACCGTCAAGCCGCTGGAGCTGTTTTCCGTGACCGACATCCCCGCCGACGCGAGCGTCGTGGTGGTGGCCGGGCCGCGCTCGGATTTCATCGACGCCGAGCTGACCACGCTCGGAAAATATCTCGATCGCGGCGGCCGCATGCTGTGGATGGTCGGCCTCGACCTCTCCAAGCGGGACATCGGCCGCAAGCCGCGCCTGGAGAAATTCCTCAAGGGCCGCGGCGTCGTGCTGGGCAACGACCTCGTGGTGAGCGAGCACCACCTTCCAGTGCAAAGCCTGGATGCGGTGTTGATTCCGGCCGCGATGCGCTACGAGACCAACAGTCCCATCACCCAGGGCTTCGATCTCGCGACGTTTTACCTCTTTGCCCAGTCGCTGAAGTCGGATAAGCCTCCGGAGGGCGGGGTGGTGCTTCCGCTGGTGTACACCAGCCCCAAGACCGTCGAGTACGCCGAGCCGCTCAAAGTGGCTCAGCGCATCGTCGAGACGCAGAATTACGCGGTCGCCTTCAATCCCGCGAAGGACAAGCGCGGCGCGGCGATTCTCGCGCTGACCGCGACTTATCCGGTGAAGGAGCCGGCGGTGAAGGAGCCAAGCGCGGCCAAGACCCCATCGCCCAGCCCGTCTCCCGGCGCCCCCGAGGAGAAGAAGAAAGAGGCGCGCATGGTGGTCTTCGGCTGCAGCACCTTCGTCAACGTCGGCATGCTGCGCATCAGCCCGGGCAACCGCGACCTCGCGCTGAACACCATCGCGTGGCTCTCCGAGCGCACCGAGCAGATCAGCGTGGCGCGTCCCTCGGAGACGCCGCGGCCGGTCAGCCTCAATGAGGACCAGAAGGCCTTCCTGTTCCGCATTGGCTTCCCGCTGATGCCCTGCCTCGTGGGGCTCATCGGGACGCTCGTGTACATCTTTACCCGGAGGTAGCCGTGAGCACGCGCAGCACCATTATCATGGCCGTCGTCCTGGCGCTCCTGTTCCCCCTCTGGTGGCACAGCGACAAGGTCAAGGCGCCCACCGACGAAGAGCTGAAAACTCCCCAGATATTCGAATTTCCGGCGGACGACGTCGGCCAGCTCGAGATCACCACCACCGCCGGAAAAGTCACGCTTAAAAAAGAAAATGGCGTGTGGCGCGTCGTTGCGCCCTTCCAGGGGCTCGCGGCGCTGTCTGACATCACTTCCCTGGCCTCCCAGATGGGAACGCTGAAAGCCGACCGCGTGGTGGCCGAGGACGTGGCGCCCGGCCTGCTCAAGCAGTACGGTTTGGACAAGCCGAAGCTGAAAATCACTGCGACCCTGGCCGGCGAGAAGCCTCCGGTCACGGTCATGCTTGGCGGGCGAACCCCGGGCGAGACGGGCTGGTACGTCGCGACGCCGGACAATGACGACGTGTACGTGGGTGGCAACACGCTCACCTTCGTGGTTTCCAAGAAGCCCGAGGACTGGCGCGAGCGCGCGGTGCTGTCGTTTGAGCCGGAGAAAATCGATCGGGTGGTGATCGAGGAGGGCAAGAAGA
>VGFD01000307.1 GCA_016868975.1 Armatimonadota bacterium
GTCCTGGATTTGCTCTCGGGCAAGGGAAGTTATCACAGGAACCAGCACGCCTTCCCTGCCCTGCTCCGATAGCGGAGCCCCTCCTTACGCCTTCTTGCCCTTCTTGTCGATGCTCTCCGTGAGCGTCGGTGGGCGCGGTCCTTCCGCGGAAGCAACGCGCCTCGCTGAGGCTTTGCGCGGACGCTGCTGCGCCCGGTCGGCGGCCGGTGCCGCAGCGGCGCGTGCTTCGGCAGCAGCCCGACTCCGCGGCGGCGGTGCCGGCAGGCGCCTGCGCTCAACTACGTCCGGCCGGCTGTAGAGCTCGAGCAGGCGCGCGTGGCCGCCCTGCGGGGTGCGCAGCCCGTGTTCCCAGCTCTCAACGGTCCGCTTGGACACGTTGAGCAGGGTGGCGAACTCGGCCTGGCTCATGTTGAGCGCCTCACGGATCCGCTTGATCTCTGGCGCAGCGTAATCCGGCGGGGGATCCTGAAACACGACGGTCCGAGAGTAGAACTGGACCTTGCCGGCGCGCCAGTCGTCCACCTGCTGCTCGGCGCGTTTCAAGCGCTCGCTGAGAGGAGGGCGCTTTTCCCTGTCGCTCATGATTCGCCTCGCTCCTTCCATTCGTCGCGGATCTTCCGTCCGATGCGCTTGATCCGCTCCCTGTCGTCGGCGGACAGGTCCGCCTTCTCGTCCTTCGAGTAGATGTCGACCGTCACCACGGTCAGGCGGTTGCTGAACCAGAAATAGATGATGCGCAGGCCGCCGCGCTTGCCCTTTCCACGCCGCCGGTCCTCGTAGCGGATTTTTCGCGCGCCGCCGGTGTTCGGAATGACGTCACCCTGTTCCGGATGCGCAAGGAGTTCCTCGTGGAATATCCAGTAATCGACCTCGTCCACGAAGTAGAGGGGCACGGCATCCTGAAATTCTGGAAGCGCCTCGTAGTGGCGGGGCTCCTGCTTCACCGGTCCACTATACTACACAGCAGTATTGTCAGCAAGTCTAGAACGGTGCGCTCGAGTGTGCCTACACGGCGCGACGGTCCTCAGGTGAGGGCCGCTGGGGGACTGCCACGGGCCTGGGCGCGAAAGACGGTCGAGTGAAGAAAACGAACAAGGCCAGGCGGTCCAACGGAATGCGCGCCGAGTATGACTTTTCGGCGGGCGCTCGGGGAAAGTACGGGGGCCAGGCGGAAGACGGACTCGTGGTGCTCGGGCCCGACGTTACCGAGGTCTTTCCAGGCCCGGAGGCGATGAATCCGGCCTTGCCAACGCCGGTGCAGAGCGCTTCCAGCCAATCGCGAACGACGAGCCGTGACGCGCTGGACTGAGCCGCCTGATGAGACAGCCAGACAGCCTACCGTCCAGACGGCCAGACGGCTCGCACCGATTTTCTCGCACTCCCCTCCCCTGCTGGCGTTTTCAGCACACGGTTTCGGCTGGCAAGCCGGTCCATCCATCACGGCGTAGCAATCCGGGCCTGTGTCGGCCCGGGCGGTCTCAGCAAATACAGGCGTCAACACCATCTGCGGGAGGATCGCATGAAGATGTACATCTTGATCAGGGAATCGGTTCCGCTGGGACACGCCGTCCTCGCCGCCGCACGCGCATCCCTGGCAGCCTATTTGAAATTCCGCGACAGTGACGAAGTCGCGCAATGGCTGTCTGGCCCCTTCTACAAGGTCGTCTGCAAGGTCACCGACGAGCAGTTCGCGCGGGCCAGGGAGGTTGAGGATCATGTGGTGCTCACCGAGTCGGCCCTCGATGGCGCCGAGGTGGCGCTGGCGATCAAGCCGCGAGAGGAATGGCCCAAGGCATTCAAGTTTTTCAAGCTGTACCGGTAGGCTGCGGCGTGGAATCCCTCCCTCCCCTGCCCGCGCGTGACCGCCACGGGGGCAAACGATTCCACCACCGATTATCCAGCATCCCGCGCCTGACAGACCGAAACGCAAGACATTCACCGCATTTCATGCGGTGTCACCGCAAGCGCCCCTCCCCCTCTCGGTGGATTTGCTCACGCGAAAGAAAGGTGTCGATCCTGATGCTGGTATTGCAGGTCCTGTGCTTCGCCGTCGGCTTGATGATGCCCGTCGTCATCCTGGTCGCGCTGGGACCGCTTCACCATCGCTCCCAGCGCCGCCGGGCCTCGATCGCCCGCCGAGAGACGGCGCGCCGGTTCGAAGCCCTGGATCGGGCGGCCTGATCGACGACGCGCTATGGATGTTGTACACCGGTCCGGACGGCCCCCGCAAAACGGCTTCCCGCCGACGATCCGTTAACAAAGTGTATAACTAGCCACTTTATGCCGATGGTGTATGGTGGTATATTACCACTAGTGGTAGTTTATCACCAGGTTTGGAGGGCGGACATGCTGGCTGCGAGAGGGCGCGCCAAGTTCATCATGCGGGCCGGGCTGGACAGCAAGAAGAGGCTTTCGCTCACGCGAGTGCTCACCGAGCTGAAGTCCATGGTCGGTGATGATCTCGACAAACTGGTCTTCCGCGTGGAGATTAACGAGATCGGCCAGGTCCTCCTCACTCCCGAGGTCTCGATCCCCGCCCACGAACTCTGGCTCTACAAAAACCGGGAGGCTTCCGACTCCGTTCACCGCGGCCTGAAGGAGGCGGAGGAGGGGAAGTTCGTCTCCAAGGGATCGTTCGCCCAGTTCGCCGACGCCGAAATCGAGTAGGATGCCATTCAGCATCATCTTTACTCCAGAGGCTGCCAGGCAGCTGGAGGCCTTAGAGAAGGATGCTGCCTCGGCGAAGCGCTTCAAGGCCGTTCGCAAGGCGCTGGGGTACCTGGAGGTCGATCCTCGGCATCAGAGCCTGAACACGCACAAGTACCACAGCCTCTCCGGCAAGGAGCACGGCGAGGTCTTCGAGGCGTACGCTGAGAGCAAGACCCCCGCGGCATACCGCATCTTCTTCAGGTATGGTGCCGAGAAGGGCGTCATCCAGGTCATCTCGATAACGCCGCACCCTTGAGGCGCGCCGGCCCCGGGCACCCGCATACCCCTCACGGTGGCCGGTTCGAAGCCCTGGATCGGGCGGCCTGATCGACGACGCGCAATGCTGCTGCCGAGGGCCCGCCCGGTCAAGGGGCTACGTTTTCACGGAGGCGTGACCGGCTTGTACTTTGGATTGAAGCTGTAGACCCGAATCAAGTCCCGATCGTAGAGCGGAACAAAGATGTACGGGAAACCTTCCGCGTCGCAGAATGGCGTGACGGACGGCTTGCCCACCGTGGAGTCGAGGTTCTCGGTCCGGAAGAACTTGTAGTTCCAATCCTGGCCGGTGGGGATGCCCCACATCAGCGTCTCCCCGTCATCGGTGCTGACCAGGACGGCGGGCCGGTCTCCCTCGTTGTGGGGCCCCAGGTGGTAGGCACGCGCCGCTCCGGGGGCGCCGGTTCCCGGGCCCCATTTGCCGTTCGGGATTCCCTCCACGAGGGTGTGCCGGATCCACGGCTGCGTGGTGATCTGGTCGGGGATCTCGTAGGCATAGACGCCGCCGCTGCCGTCGTCCTTGCTGTTGGTGACCAGCAAGGCGGGCCCGGCGTTGGCACCCTCGAGGTGTTCAAGGCTGGCATCAAACCCCGGCCCCAGGTCCGCGTCGATGACCGTTTGCTTCCAGACGCCGTTCTGCTCGGTGAAGAGGCTGAGCTTCTCGCCGAAGTACTCGGGGGCAATCGCTTCCGGCTTGCCATCCCGGTTGACGTCGGCCACCAGGAGGTGCATGTCGGGACCGGCCGCAAGCACCTGCTCGGTGGCCTGCCCGGTCGCCCCGGGGTGGAGCAGCACAAGCTCCCCCTGCGGATCGCCCCACACGATCGGTTTGGTGGCTCGTGCCGTGAGTATGTCGCCGTTGGCAAGGACCCAGGGCTTGTGGTAGAACCAGCGCTTCTTGTCGGCGGTAACGGGCGCGGGAGGCGACGAGCCATCGATTGGCGCCTTCGAGATGGTCCCGGTGGACTTGCCCGGCATCAGGAAGCCCGACCCGAAATAGACGTCGCCGTCGTGAAAGGTCAGGTCGTTGGGCCAGGCCACCTGGTCGGTGAACACTTCCGGCACCGACTCGTCCCGCGGGTCGATGGCCCGCGCCAGGGGAATTCGCGTGACAAGATCCTTGCCGAACGGCGCGAAGGTCGTCACCCACAGGTCCTGCGCGGGGGTCCCGTCCGCCGCCGGCCCGATTTGCGAGTAGGCGGGGTGCTTGAGCGGGATGTCCTTGACCGTATGGATTTGCGTGTAGTCCGTCGAACCACTGGCTCGGCAAGGGGCAGTCATCTGAGGAACTCCCGAAATTGCTGAAGGCTGGCCTTCTCCAGCATAGCGAATCCGGTTTACCCCCTGGTTGCGAAGTTGTTACCGTTCGGGCGCGCCGGCGGGCTACCCCTGGTTGGAGAGCCGGGCCAGGGCGACCTGCCTCCAGACCCACCGGTCCTCCTCGCGCCGCCGAGCCAGGACGCTCTTGTCCCGCAAGAGGTGCTTGCGGCGCCGATCAAGCTGCGCATCGTCAGCCTCGAGCCGGGCCAGCCAGCGGTCGCGCTCGTCGCGAGTTTCGCAGTAAAGCTCGCGCAGCCCGTCCCGGCGCTCCCGCAGCACGTCCGCCTCGCCGTCGAGGGCGCGGGCCGCCTCTTCCAACCGGCCGGCGGTCCCGGGAGTGTCTTGCAGTGCCGCGGCCCTGCTCCGCAGGCGCTCGGCGAGCGAGCAGATGGAGGAAAGCTGGCGCTCCACCGCCGGGATCTCCGCGTCCACCGCATCCATGCGGGCCTCCAGGCGAAGCAGCGACTCCCGCTCCCGGAGGACGTTGGCCTCGGCGCGCTCGACGGAGTGCTCCGTGCGCATGACGCGGGCCTCGTCGACGCATCCGTCTCTGCGGTCGGGGGCGCTGAAGCGGCCCTCGGTGTCCAGCGGCTCGGTTTCCTGGCCGGGCTCGTCGGGCTCGGGCTCCGGCATCGCGCCCACCGGATCCCGCCGGACCTCCTGCTCGACTTCTTCGGCGCGGCGCGCCTGCGCGTCGCCCTCCTGCATCTCCAGCACCGCGTCCTCGAGCAGCGATTGCGGGCCCACCTCGTGTCGCCCACGCTTGCGGAGGTAGGCATGGATGGCTGCCAGCAGCGGGCCGCAGTCGCCGTCATGGCTCACGCTTTCCAGGAGCTCGCTGCTGGGATGGAACCAGTCCGTGCCCGGACCCTGGTCAGCGTCGTGTACCGGGGGAAACGTGCCGGTGGCGGCGTGCAGGGCGGCTCTGTCGAGCACCCCGGGCCGAGGAATCGTGGCAAGGCCCAGGGCCACCTTCTTGCCGTCTCTCTCCGCGGTCATGGGCCGGTGCTCCCGGTGGCCACCACGGACTTTCGAGGCACGCGCACGCCGCCGACGATGATCCGTCCGTCCTCGACGATGATCTCGGGCGCCTTCTTCCCACCTGGAAGAGTGCGCGCAAGGCGCTCGATCTCGCCCCCCCGGGCCGGTGAATGGTCGTTCTCGGTGTCCGTGATGATTTGCAGTGGGCCGCCCTCCAGGGGCAGCAGCGCAAGCGCCGTGCGGCCCGCGTTGTCGAGGAGGACGCGGCTCCCGGGGGCCCAACCGCGCACCGTCCACCCTTCCGGCGCGCGCAGCTCGGTGCGCCCCCCGGCTTCATCGAAGGCCGTGGCGTTGCGCCCGCGACGCACGAGTAACTGCCCGTCGCGGACGTCCAGTCCGGCCACCGGCTCCGAGAAGGTTGCCAGCAAGGTGAGCGTGCCCTCCGGGGTGACCCGCGAGACCGGGTACCCCCCGTCGCCGTCCCCGCTCACGAAGAGCGACCCCTCCGGGCCGGCGGCGGCCCGGGTCGTCTCGCCCAGGCTCCGGCTCTCCCACATCTGCCTGCCGTCCCGGTCCAGCTTGCGGACCGTCACGGCGGACGAGCAGGTTCCTGGAAACGGTTCCGCCGGGTCGCTGCCTCGCATCGGGAAGTGCGGCCGCGAAAGCTCGATGGTCTTGCGCACGAGGCAGACCGCTCCCCCGTCGGGACTGGGCCAGGCGTCGTCGATCGACAGCCAGACGTTGCTCGGCGTCGTCTCTCGCGGGAGTGGGACCGCGCGTAAGATGGCGTGGTCGTTGAGCTCGAGCAGGGCGCCGAGGGTGCGGACCACCGCCGTGTCACCGTCCGGTCCGGGCCGCATGCCCATCACCACGTCGCCGGCCGGAACCTCGGGCGCGCCGCTCATCACCAGCCGTCGATCGTCGGCCACTCCCACCAGGCCGCCGCTTCTCGGATCCACCCAGAACGACTGCAGCGGGCGCGGCAAGGCAGTCCGCGCCAACTCGGTCCCGTCGACGTCGAGCTGGAGGTCCTCGCGGTCGGTCACCACGTGCAGTCGGCCGCCGCGGTCGACGCCCACGCCGCGCAGTCCGTCGGCCCGCGCCTCCCAGGCGATGGCGCCATCCGCGCCGACGCGGGCCGCATAGCCCTGGCCGTCCCCGTCGCGATATCCCAGGAAGAGGCCGCCGTCCGGCAGCGCGGTCTGTCCGGCCACCCTGTAGGCGTGTCCCCTCTTGTCAATCCGCTCCATCATGCGCGCGGCGCGCAGCAAGTTGGACCCGTCCGTCACTGTGTCGACGGGATCGGCTCCCACGGCGATGGGAATGGGCGCTTGCAGCCCCATTTTCTTGGGGCGA
>VGFD01000308.1 GCA_016868975.1 Armatimonadota bacterium
AAGAAGCAGGACCCCCGCCCCGGCCAGGACCCGGACAAAGCGAGGCGCTCCTATTTGCCGTCTTCCTTCTGCGCGCCGCCGGTCACCGGATCGTCCTTCGGCGCTTCCAGGGCAGCGTCCGGCGCGAATTCCAGGGTCCGCTCCACCACGTTGTTGTCCTCGCGGGATTCAGTGACTTGCGCGGTCTGATCGAGGGTGATGCGCACCTTGAACGCGGCGGCGTCCGCCTGCATGTTCATCAGCGGGACGGGGACGGTATAGCCCGGCTTGAGCGGCTCGACGTCGGCGGCGAATATCCGCCCGCCCGCCTCCACGCGGATCTTGGCGGGCGGCGAGGGAACCACGCCGGCGTTGCGCACGAACACTTTGAGGGTGAACTTCTGGCCCACGCGAGGCCGCTCGGGATCGGTACTCACCTTGACGACCATGAAATCAGGCCGTCCCATCGTGGGATACTCGTCCTTCTTCTCGTCGTCGCCTTCCTTCTTCTTCTTGGCCTTGCGCTCGCCGGGCTCGGGATCGTCGGGGAAGCTCGGCACCGCCTCCGCCTTGTTCGTTCCCACCAGGGTCACGCGGATCACGTTGGAGGCGATATCCTCTTTCTGAAGTTGATCGCCGAGGTTGCGCACCCAGGCCTTCGCCTTGATCCGATAATAGCGCACCACGTGGGACAGGCTGGGATTGTTCTGCAGGCTCTTGCGGTGGTTGCGCACCGAGTACTTGTTGTAGCCGCGGGTGGTGTCCTTAAAGGTCGGATCCGCGCTCTCCTCGATGGTGAAATCGTCGATGGCCTGCACGCCGCCGCGCTCGATCCAGATCAACTGGTAGTCGTCGCCGGGCTCCACGCGCACCTTGTCCACGGACAGCCGGATCGGCTCGCCCTGGGCAATCGCGGCACTCCCCGTGATCAATAGGAGCGCCGCCACGGCAAGAAGAGAACGCAGGGATTTCAAGGGAACACCTCCTGGATTGGGAAAGGCGTAGAGTTCGTGACCCTCCCGTGTTTCCCTCCATGTCGCGGCCCGCCGGGCCTCTCTTCCCCGCACAGGAGAATGGTTCCGGCCGCCTAACATCCGAGCATGGCGCGTAGAAAAATTCTCATTTCCGGCTACTACGGATTCGGAAATGCCGGTGACGAAGCCATCCTCGCCGCCATGCTGCAGGCCATCCACGCGCAGCGCGACGATCTTGAGGTCTGCGTGTTCTCCGACAACCCGGCCCTGACCAGCCGGGAGTTTGGCGTGCGCGCGGTCAACCGCAAGAACCTGTTCGCCATGGGGATGGAGATGCTCAGCGCCTCGCTGCTGCTCAGCGGCGGCGGCGGCCTCATCCAGGACAGCACCGGCGTGAACACCATCCGCTACTACATGGGCGTGGCAAGCCTGGCCCGCACGCTGGGCACGCCGGTGATGTTCTACGCGCAGGGCGTCGGCCCCATCCGCACCCAGGCCGGACGGGGTATCGCGCGCACGGCCGCCAACCGCGTGCAGTTGATCACCGTTCGCGACGACGAATCGCGCGCGCTCTTCGAGGAGATCGGCGTGACGCGGCCACCCATCGTGGTGACCGCGGATCCGGTGATGGCGCTGGAACCCGCGCCCGCTGCCCGGGTGGACGAGATCTGGAAGGCCGAGGCGCTGGCCGGAGATTCGCCCGTGGTGGGATTATCGGTCCGACCCTGGCCGGAGTCGCAAGGCTATGAAGAAGCCTTCGCCGAGGCCGGGCGGCGCATCGTGCGGGAGGGCGCGCGCGTGCTCGTCATCCCCTTCCAGGAATCACAGGACCGCGCGGTGTGCGAGCGCGTCGCCGAGGCGATTGGCGGCGGCGCGCACCTGCTCTCTGATCGCTGGTCGGCCACCGAGCTGATGGGGGTGATGGGACGGCTGCAAGCCACCGTGGCGATGCGGCTGCACGCGCTCATCTTCTCCGCTGCGCTGGCCGTGCCCATGGCCGGCGTGGCCTACGATCCCAAGGTGGCGCAGTTCCTGGCCCGCATGGAAGCGCCGGTGATCCCGCTGCAGGGTCTTTCCCCAGAACACCTGCACGAGGCAGCCCGCGACCTGCTGGAGCGCGGGGGATTGCACCGCGACCGGCTGCGGCGTCTGGCGCCGCCCATGCGGGACCAGGCGCTGGAAAACGCGAGGCTCATGGATCGCCTGCTGCGCGGGGAAGCGCCCCGGTGAAACACATGTAGAGATCTGGTATACTAAGAATGGGGCACCGTGGCCGTTTCGTAAGGATCGATGGTCGGAGCGGGCTCTCGCGCCGATGGAATGCATAGCGAACCTCTTCCGAGAGAATAACTCCATGGGAACGTGCGACCTCGCGAAAATGAAACAACAGGCGCCGGCGCGGCGTCGTTTTGACGCCCGGGTGAGTCCGGCTTAAGAGAGGACCCCTTCAATGAAAGCACGGCTCAGGTCTCTGTTCGTGGTGCTCGCCTGCTTCGTGGCGCTGCAGACGTCCGCGTTCGCGGCGAAGCCGGCGGCCTACGACGGCGTGGCCACGGTTTCCCGGCTGGCGAGCCTGGTGGAGAACGAGTACCTGGAGAAAATCCCGCAGTCGCGCCTGATGAGCGGGGCTTTCAAAGGCATGCGGACGTACCTGCAAAAGGAAGGATACTCCGCGTCCCTGGTGCCGGCAAGCGGCACCAGCAGGTACACCGTGGCCGATTTCCGCAAGGTGTACAACGACGTGCTGCGGCGCTATCCACAGGTGAGCCCCAAACAGCTCTCGTTCGCGGCCATCCGCGCGATGCTGCAGACGCTCGACGATCCGTACACGGTGTTTCTCGACCCCGAAGAGTACAAGAGCCTCATCGGTCAGCTCAACGGCGTGAATTTCGGCGGCCTGGGCATCTACATCGAGCTGGACGAGAAGAACAACAACGCGCTCACCGTGGTCGAGCCCATGGAAGGCACGCCGGCCATGGAGGCGGGCATCAAGCCGCGCGACGTGATCCTCGAGATCGGCACCAAGGCCACCGCGGGGATGAGCCTGGAGGACGCCACCCGCCTGCTGCGCGGGCCGGTCGGCACCCCGGTCACCCTGACCATCAAGCGTGCCGGTGAAAAGGACCTCGTCAAGATCTCCCTCAAGCGCGCCATCATCCAGAGCAAGACCCTGTCGTACAAAATCCTCGACTCGGGGATCGGCTACATCAAGCTGCGGGTGTTCGGCGAGACGGCCAACGAGGACCTCGACGAGGCCTTTCGGCTCTTCGATCGCCAGAACGTCAAGGCGTACGTCCTGGATCTGCGCAACAACGGCGGCGGATACATCACCGCGGCGCTCGACGTGTCAAGCAAGTTCCTGCCCACCGGGAGCCGCGTGGTCACCGTGGCCGAGCGCGGCCAGCCGGAGATTGTGTACAACTCGCGGCCCAACCTGCGCGACAACCAGCCGCTGGTCGTGCTGGTCAACAAGTACAGCGCGAGCGCTTCGGAGATCACCGCGGGCGCCCTGAAGGACCTCCACGGCGCCATCCTCCTTGGAGAAAAGACCTTCGGCAAGGGCAGCGTGCAGAAGATTTTCCCGCTCAACGACGGATCCGCCGTGAAGATCACGACCGCCCACTACCGCACGCCCAGCGGCCAGGACATCCACAAAAAGGGCATCGCGCCCGACGTGAGCATCACGATGAAGCTGGAAGACGTGGGAAGTGAGAAGGACGGGCAGTTGACCGCGGCCGTCGCCCTGCTCAAGCAGAAGATGGCCCTGAACGCCGAGCGCCTGGCCAGCCGGGCCAGCGCCGACGCGGCCACCCAGCCCATCGCGGACGCCATCCGCGTGAAGTCGGCCAGCGAGGAATTCGAATACGTCGCCAATCTCCGCTGCGGCGACGGCGGCACCTTCCAGATCGAGTCCCAGCGGCTCATCAGTGAGGGCGGCCGCTACTACGACGAAGTCGTGGTGAAGTGCGACCGGTCCGGCGAGACCCGGACGCTGCACTTCGAGATCGACTTCATCAGCAAGTAGGCATGGGGTCAGGGTGTGAAGAAACCCCATGATCTGTCCATTTTCCGAGAGGTGAACTGATGCGGGACATGTCGAGACTGGGCCGCGCGCCTCTGGCAACGCTGCTGGTGGTGGGCCTGGGATTGTGGATCGCGACCTTGCTGGCGCCGCTGGCCGGCGTCACGCCGGCGCACGCGAAGCCGTGGCCGATGAAGGTGTCGCAGAACGGCGAGCGTCTCAACAGCGACGCCATCAAGCACACGCTGTACACGCTCAAGGACGAGTACGTGGAGAAGGTCAACTACAACGCCCTTCTCAAGAGCGCGGCCGACGGCGTTCAGGTGTACCTCAAGGAGAAGAAGATCAAGTTCAAGGAACTCGAAAAGTTCCCGCGGGGCACCTCGGCCGACGCGAACCTCCTGGAGTTCCAGGACCTGCTTTCCCGCATCCAGAGCGCAAACCGCGGCAAGGTCCAAGACCAGAAGCTGATCTACTACGCGCTCAAGGGGCTCATGTTCGGGCTCAAGGACCCCTATTCCATCGCAATGGAGGCGCGCGAGTACCGCAAGCTCAAGGAGTCGATGAGCGGCGGAAACTTCGGCGGCGTCGGCATTTATATCGAATTGGACAAGGCCCACAAAAACCAGCTGGTCGTGGTCGAGCCCATCGAGGACACCCCGGGCGCCAAGGCCGGCCTCAAGCCGGGCGACTGGATCTTGTCGATCGACGGCGAGTCCACCAATGGCATCAGCCTGGACGTGGCCGCCCAGCACATCCGCGGGCCGGTGGGCAGCACGGTGCGCCTGCGCATCCAGCGCAAGGGCTCCGCGGCCAGGGACTACGTGCTCACCCGCCAGCTCATCCACGTGAAGAGCGCGTCCGGCAAGATGCTGCCCAACCAGGTGGGATATATCCGACTGCGATTTTTCGGCGAGGACACCGGCGACGAGGTTGAGCGCGCGCTCACCTTGCTCGAGCGGAACGGCGCCAAGGCGCTCATCCTCGACGTCCGCAACAACGGCGGCGGCTACATCAAGGCCGCCCAGGAAGTGTGCAACCTTTTCCTGCCCAGCGGACAGACCATCGTGTCGGTGGTCAACTATCGCAAGCACACCAACGAGACGCATCGGGCGTACGGCTCGAATCACACCAGGCTTCCGATGATCGTGCTCATCAACGCTTTCTCGGCGAGCGCCTCGGAGATCACCGCCGGCGCCCTGCGCGACACCAAGGCGGCGACCCTGGTGGGCACCAAGTCGTTCGGCAAGGGCAGCGTGCAGACGCTGCACGAGATGCAGGACGGCGGCGCCCTGAAGTTCACCATCGCCCACTACCTTACGCCCAGCGGTCGAGACATCAACAAGATCGGCATCAAGCCGGACGTGGAAGTGAAGATGGAGCCCAAGGACGTCGGCGGCGCGAAGGACATCCAGCTCCAGCGCGCCCAGGCGATCCTGCGCCAGCGCCTCGCGGGGAACCCAAGATAAGCTGGGATTTCGATGCCCCCGTCTGGCCCGAGGAGATTGTGCGGAAACTGCGCAATCTCCCGGCCGCGCCGGGCGTCTACGTCATGCGCGACAGCAAGGCCCGCGTGCTTTACGTGGGCAAGGCGAGCAGCCTCCGCAGCCGGGTGCGCTCCTATTTCCAGGGCAACCGGGACCTGCATCCGCGCACCCGCACCATGGTGGGAAAGATCGCCGACCTGGACGTCATTGCGGTCGCCAACCAGATGGAAGCGCTGATTCTTGAGTCCAACCTGATCAAGAAGCATCGCCCCCCGTTCAACGTGAAGCTGCGCGACGACAAGCGCTACCCGATGCTTGAGATCACCACCGGGGAGACCTATCCCCGCCTCAAGCTGGTGCGGCGCGCGCTCAACCGGACCAGCCGCTACTTCGGGCCGTACACCAACTCGCACGCGCTGCGCAAGACCATGAAAGTCCTCCAGCGCGTGTTCAAGATCCGCACGTGCACGCCGCCGCTGGCCACGCCGCTGGACCGCCCCTGCCTCGACTACCACATCCAGCAGTGCAGCGCGCCCTGCACGCGCTACGTGACCGTTGAAGAGTATCGCGAGAGCGTGGACGAGGCGTGCGAGTTTCTGGAAGGCCACACCGACACCCTGATCCGCGCGCTGCGCAAGCAGATGCAGGACGCCTCCGAGGCCCTGGAGTTCGAGCGCTGCGTGCGGCTGCGCAACGTGCTGCAGGCACTGGAGCAGGTGACCGAGCGGCAGCGCGTGGTGAGCGGCGAGCGGGTCGACGAAGACGCCCTCGCCTTCGTGGAGAAGGACGGCCTGGGCTGCGTCCAGGTGCTCCAGGTGCGCGAGGGCAAGCTGGTCGAGGAGAGCCACTTCGTGCTCGAGGAAGGCGCCTACGAGGCGCCCGGCAAGATGCTCCAGACCTTTCTCATGCAGCACTATGGCCAGGGGATCTACGTGCCGCCCGCCGTGCTCACTTCCCATGAGCCCGAGGATCCCGAGGAAGTTTCCCAGTGGCTGGCGCGCATGCGAGAGGCCCACCTGGAATCTCGGCAGATCGCGGAAACACCCAGCAGCCTGCCGCTTGAGTTTCCCGGCGCCCTGTCGGTCCCTGGTTCGGTGCAGGCCGAGGGCAAGGCCTCGCGGGCGCGGCGCGTCGAATTGAAAGTCCCGCAGCGGGGGGCGCGCCGCGAGCTGATGGCAA
>VGFD01000309.1 GCA_016868975.1 Armatimonadota bacterium
GTGCTCGGTGCGCGCCTTCAAGTAGGACGACAGGTACATCGCCCCCAGCGGCGGGAACAGGTGCTGGTCGCGCCCGTTGAAGATGTCCGGAACCCCGCACCACACGGAGTTGACCCGCGGCGGGTTCATCAACAGGACCTTCATTTGACCTCCATTGCGAGTGAACCGGCCGAATTATAGCAAAAAGTAGGTCCGCCGACCTGGATTGGGGTCGATGCCGATGCGAAGCGTGCCGCCGCGCTCGCGCACGCATTTGGGCAGGCCGGTCAGAAGCTACTTCTTTGGCTTCTTCTCCATGTTCTTGAAGAGGCTGTGGGCCAGCTCGATCACCATGGTCTGTTCTTCCCGGGGACGCGACGAGAGCAGCAGGTTCAACTCGAGGGTGGGATTTTCCATGGCGGCCTCCGTCTCGAGAAAGAACTCGTAGACGGGAATGGTGAAGCGGCTTGCGATGCGCAACAGGGTGTGGAAGGAAGGGCATTTCCGCCCCTTTTCCATGGGGCCGATGTAGGACGGATGCACGTCAATTTCCTCGGCGAACTCGATCTGCGTGAGATGCGAGCGGTGGCGTATCTCGTTGATCTTGTGGCCGATGACCTTCTCGACCCGTGACATGACTGGCATCGCCTACCCTTTGCTTCGGGCGATTGTTGCCTGAGGAGCGTGTCCCTGATTCAGCCCGTAGTAAAATTTCTTAGCGTTGACGGGCCTGCGGTCCTTCAGACAGTCTCAGTATGGCTAACTGACACTGCCCCGCGCATCAGTTGCCGGTGCCCAGCCAGCGCCAGCGGATGGCCAGCCAGTACCATTTCAGGTAGTGCGGAATCCACTTCCACATTTGAAAGCGGCTCTCGCCCGCCGTGCGGTCGCGCCACGTCGAGGGGACCTCGGTAATGCGGCCTCCGCTCACGAAGCACTTGACCAGGATCTCCAGGCCGATCTCAAAGCCGCCGCTGCTCTCAATGGTTACGCCCTGGAGAAGGCTCGCCGAGTACATTTTGAACGAGTTGGTCACGTCGTGAGTGGGGATGCCGCTGAAGAAGCGCAGGGACAGGCCGGCCATGCGCGACAGGAAGCCCTTGAGCGGGGGGCCTCCGATCTGGCGCCCCCCGGGCATGTAGCGCGAGCCGCACACCACGTCGTAGCCGGCCTCCATGCGCTCGGCCATGGCGTCCACCACGCGCAGGTCGTCGGCCATGTCGGCCATCACCACCAGGGCCGCGCCGTCGCGCACCGACCCCAGCCCCTTCTTCATCGCGTTCACCACGCCTTTGCCGAGGTCGTTGCGGAGCAGCGTGAGCTTCGCTTCCGGATGCTCGACGGCCCAGGCGCGCGCCTCCGGCAGCGTGTTGTCCTCTTCGAAGTCGTACACGATGGTCACGTCGTACGACGCCTTCACCACCGATTCCAGCTCGTCAAGGGTGCGGCGGATGTTGTCCTTCTCGTTGTAGACCGGAATCAGGACGTGCAGCATATCAGCCCTAGATCCGGCTCAAAGTGATCTCGTTTTCAATCCACGGGACCAGCTCGTCGAGCACCGCATCGAGCGGCGTGCAGGCCTCAAATCCCAGCACCCGCTTCGCCTTCTCCACGTCGGGGATGCGGCACTGCACGTCGTACTCGAACGGCGGATCGCACACCCAGCGGAACGGCTCGGCGCCGCGCACGTGCTTCCAGATCAGCTCGGCGAGCTCCAGCACCGTCGTGGAGACCGGCGTGGAGAGGTTGAAGTCTTCGTTGACCGCGGCGGGATTTTCGACGCACTCCGCAATGCCTCGCGCCAGGTCGCCGCCGTAGGTGTAGTGGCGAACCTGGTTGCCCTGCCCCAGGATGTGCAGGGGATCCTGCCCCTTGAGCACCTTCTGCAGCAGGTCCGGCACCACGTGGCTCATGGCCAGCTTGATGTTCCCGCTGGGGATCTCGTGATCGCCGCGCGCCCGCGTCTCGCCGACGCCGACGCAGTTGAACGGGCGGATGATGGTGTAGGGCAGCCTGTACTGCTCCCAGGCACCCTTCGCGAAGTACTCGCAGGCCAGTTTCTGGAAGCCGTAGGTGGACAGCGGCGGCGGGCACTTGAGCTGCTCGCCTTCCGGCGACGGATAGGTGGTCGTCGACTCGAACACCATCGACGACGACATCACGTTGATCTTTTGCAGCCCGGAATTTTTGAAGGCGTCGATCGCGGCGTCAAAGGTGGCCGCCGTGATGCGCTCGTTTTCGGCCAGCAGATCATAGGCATATTCGTGAAAATAAGAAATGCCGCCGATGCGCGCCGCAATGGCCACCACCTGGTCGCAGCCGCTGGCCAGCCTCTTCATGAGGGGAATGTCGGTGCAGTCGCCTTCCACGAACTCGTAGCGGGGATGGTGATCGTAAGACCGCTCGACCCTCCCGTATTTCGAGTAATTGTCGATGCCGACCACGGTGTGCCCGCGGCCGAGCAGCTCCTCGACGAGGTAGCCGGCGATGAATCCCGCCGAGCCGGTGACCAGCAGTTTCATACGCCGATGAGCCCGCCCTTTCCGTAGAAGTTCCAGACGTCCACCAGCAGCTTTCCGTCAAGCTGCAAGTCCCGATACTCTTTGTGCGGCGTCGCCAGGATGAGCACCTCGCTGCGCCGCAGCACCTCCTCCAGGGGAAGAAAATCGTCCTCGTGAACATACACGTCGGTGCACAGCACTTCGCGCGCTTCCCACTTGAGAATGCGGCGTAATTTGTAGGACAGCGATCCGCGCCGGTCGTCGCTGTTTCCCTTGAAGGCCATGCCCAGGATGCCGATGTTTTTTTCCTTCAAGTTCATGCGCAGCTTCAGGCGATCCACCACGTGGTTGGGGAGGCCCTCGTTGGTGGTCATGGCCGCGTAGCCCAGGCCGAACACGTTGTTGTTGAAGGCGGCCAGTTGCAGCGTGTCCTTGAACAGGCAGGGCCCGGCCGCAAAGCCGGGGCGCGCCATGCCGCTGATGCGGGGATAGTTGTGGGTGATGCCCTCGTAGATTTTATAGAAATCCAGGTTGTACGCGTTGGCGATCATGTAGAACTGGTTGCTGATGGCAAACTGGCAGTAGCGCCACACGTTGGTGAACAATTTGCCCAGCTCGGCCTCCATGGGATCGAGCCGCACCACTTCGCAGCCCAGCGGGGCGAACAGCACGCGCATGCGGTCGATGCTGTCCTCGTCGAATCCGCTGATAATCTGCGGCAGGCTGAACAGCTCGTGGAACGCCTTTCCTTCGGCGATGCGCTCCGGACAGAAGGTGACCTTTACCTTGCGGCCCTGGCGCTCGAAAAACTCCTTGACCAGCTGGGTAGTCCCCGGAAATACGGTGCTGCGCATCAGGATGATCTGGCCGTCGCGCACGTGCGGCGTAATTTCTTCGAGGAACGCCATGATCAGCTCAAGCTTGGGATTGAGGTGGTCGTCGACCGGCGTGCCGATCACCACGGTCAGGATCTCGGCGCGGGCGATGTCCGCCACGTTGCTGGTCACGTGCAGGCGATCCGCCTGCAGCGCGCGCTTGAGATATTCCTCGCCGTCGTCCTCCATGAAAGGCATCTGGCCGGCCCGCACGACCTCGGCGGCCTTTTCGTTCTTGTCGTAGATCAGCACGCGATGCCCCCGCTCGGCGAAAACCACCGAGAGCGGCAATCCAGCGCGCCCCAGGCCGCCAATGACGCACACGTCGTATTCCAAAGATGGGTCCTCCTCAGCGCACGTAGAGCTTCAGGTCCACGGCGAAATCGGGGTTTCTTCGGTAGGTCCGCCACTCCCTCGTAGGGCGCCAGCCGGCCTCGCGCAGACGACGCCCGACTTCGTCCGCGGGATCCGACAGCGACGCGCTCGCGCGCATGAGCCAGACCCTCGAGGAAAGCCCGGTGGCCCCAAACCCCGCGGCCTGGCCGGCGTTAAGCGACGCGATCCGCATTCGTTGGGGAAGGTAGTAGGACACGGCGGGCATGGCCCAGTCCGAGGTCACCAGCAGCAGGTCGTCGCCCCGCCCGTGCTCCGCAAGATACCGGATCGCGCCGCGAAAATCCTGGCGAGACCATTCCGGCTGGGTGATGGCGTTGAGCGACGAGGTGAGATTCACCGCGAGAAACAGCCCGGCCAGCGCCCATCCCACCCGGTGGCCGGGCACGCTGCAGCCGGCCGCCACGAGCGTCCAGAACAACGGGGAGACCAGCACCATGTACTTGGTTTCGTGAATCCCCAGCGAGGTGAAGCGCGCCACCAGGAAGACGCTGACGACGGTGCCGACAAAGACCGCCAGCACGCGGCGGGCGCTTTCCCCCGCCGGCCATGCGAGGATGAGCGCGCCGGCCGCCAGGACAATCAGGGTCAGCCAGGCGGCCAGTGGCTGCAGGCTCGGGGGAATCACCGGCAGTCGCCACGGCGTGAAGTTGAGGGTGAACCCGGCGGCCTGCGTGAACAGGATCTCGAGGAACGCGTCCCAGGCCGGCGGGGGATGGCCCGGGGAAGGCGTCTGCGCCTGGCGCAGCATGATCGGCGCCCAGGGAGCGTACACCAGCGCCACGAGGCCCGGCACGCCCAGCCACTTCATGCGGTCCGGCCCGGTGAGCACGAAAACGCCCACCAGCCACATCCATCCCAGCGCGAAAAACGCCAGGTAATGGGTGTACGCCGCGAGCACCCCGCATACGAGCCACGCCGCGGCCACGCGCGGCTCGCGCCTTTCCAGCACGCGCAGCCAGAGGACGCAGGCGACCGTGATGAAAAGCCCGGCCATGCCGTAGCCGCGCGCGTCGCGGCTCATCAGCACGTGCAGTCCGGAGACGGCGAGAAAAAGCGCGGCGAGCGGACCGACCCCGCCGACCCGCATGCCAAGCGCCCAGATGGCAATGATGGTGAGGGTGCCAGCCAGGGCGGCCGGAAAGCGCAGCCAGAACTCGTCGCGCCCACCGGCCAGCAGGGCGGCGCGCACCGCGAGATAGTGGAGCGGGGGATGTTTTTCGAAGCGGGTGGCCACCTCCGGCATTTCCGATACCGGCTGGCTGGCCACCATCCAGGTGAACCCCTCGTCCATCCACAGGCTGGGCCCGCCGAGATCGTGGAAGCGCAGCGCGGCGCCAAGCAGCAAGGCCACCGCGAGCCAGGCCAGATGTCTCACCGAGACGTGTTAATGATCTAGTTCTTCTGGTCCCGCCGGCGAGGCAAAATCGGTCGTCTGGTTACTCCCCGCGAGCCCTGGACGAGCCGTATGCTGAGACTATCGTAGGGCCATCCCAACGTTGGGGGGTCCAGGGAGCGCCTGGATCAAACTCTGGGGGTGGCAGGGGAAAGAACGGAATCGCGCATCGGGCAGGCAGCCCACGCCAACACACCTGGGGAGGCGTTTCTCGCCTTCAGTAGCTCTTGGAAGGAGAGTGCCCATGCGCGTCTTGATCGCTGACGACAACGATCTGCTGGCCAATCTCTGGAGCGTGGCGCTGCGCGCCGAGTCCATCGAGGTCATGCGGGCCCGAGACGGGGAAGAGGCGGTGGAGTTGTGCCGCCGCCTCAACCCCGACGTGGTGCTGATGGACATCATGATGCCCCGCCTCGACGGCCTGGAGGCCTTCCGAACCATCCGCCGCTCGATGACCCGCCCGCCCAGGGTCATCTTCGTGTCGTGCGTGGCCCGCTCGGTGGAGCTCGAGGAAGCCAAGTCCATGCGCGCCGCCGACTTCATGGTGAAGGGCCGCTTCACGCTGCACCAGCTGGTGGCCGGCGTGAAGCGCGCGGTGCGCGACCTCGAGGGAGACCTCTTCGCCCGGGCGGCAATCGCGTAAAAGCAACCCCTGGAGGAATTTTCCTCGGTTTAGCAGGACATGACCGGTCCTTCCCATGCGCATCCACTTGTTCACGCTTGCCCTGCTGGTGGCCACCCTGTGCAGCGGGCCAGCTTCCTCCAGGCCCGCGCCGCGGGCGCCCACGGCAGGTGCTTTGAGCATTCCGTGGAAGCACGTCCGCGTCATCCGCTTCATCCTGGGAGCGGTGGCCGGGCCGCTGCGGGGCCCGCGCGCCGCCATGAAGGACGTCCCCATCGCTCCTTCGGGAAGCACGGTGTCGGTCACGCCGTCCACCGACCCGGAGCCGAAAAAGGCCCCGTGTGCGCCGGCGCTGGTAATGAATCTTGCGGAAAGCCTGGACGTCGGCTACCGCCAGAGCCCCACGCTGATGCAGGGGCGCGAGTCGGTGGTGCAGGCGGTGGCCCAGTACAAGCAGCTTTGGGCCCAGAAAAACGCCACCATCAACTACAACAACACCATCGGGATTCAGCGGCCACGGGTGGCGAGCGCGGTGCTGAACAACTGCACCTTCACTGGCACCGTCCTGGACGCCGTGACGACCCAGTTCGCAATCACCCTCCAGGGGCTGATTTCCACCTTCGGACGCGTCGAGAACCAGATTGCCGCGCAATTCGTGCAGATCGACGTGCAGACGCTGGGTGTGGAAGTGAGCCGCCAGACGCTTGCCAACAGCATCAAGCAGGCGTTCTTTGAGCGGCTCAAGGCCGATGGCCAGGTGCTGGTGGCGGTCGACAACCTCAAGGTCTCCGAGTAAAACCTCAGCGACACGCG
>VGFD01000310.1 GCA_016868975.1 Armatimonadota bacterium
GGCCTCGACGGCGGCCACGTACGGCTCTGACCGCTCGATCCAGGAGCCCACCGTGACTCCCACGACGGGCCGACGCGGCGCCCTCGCGGCGCCCGCCGAAGGATGCTCAGCCACCCGCGTCCACCAGCGTCTTCACCACGTCATGGCGGGTGATCATGCCCACAAGCCGACCGTCGTCGACGACCAGTATGCGATTCACCTTGCGGGTGACCATCAGATCCGCGACCTCCTGCACGGTGGCGTCCGGCGCCACCGTGACCACGTTCGCGGACATGATCTGCTCGGCGGTCACCGCCACTGCCTTGCGCAGCTCCTCGTGCATCTCGCGGGGGCTCTCCAGATAGATCACCCCGCCGAGCAGCTCGATGTGGGGCGGCACGTGGGGACCCGACACGCGCACCACGAGATCCGCCTCGGTGACCATCCCCAGCAGGCGCTGATCGGCATCGATCACCGGCACGCCGCCAACATGTTTGTCGGACATCAGGCGCGCCACGTCGCTCACCGAAACCTCCGGACCCACGGTGATCACCGGCGCGCTCATCAGGTCGGATGCGTTCATTTGCCGACCGCCTTATCAAAATATGCGTCCGCAATGTTCAGCGATTTGAAAAAGGCGAACATTTTCATGCGCTCGTCGAACGCCTCCGGCATCTTGAGATACGTGTAATAGGGAACCCGCTCCTTGATCAGGTGAATTTCATCGTCCACCACGGCGGGAGCCTGATCCGCGAGATTTTCCAGGTCGTCGATATTGCCGGTTTCCATGATGGAAGCCATCAAGTAGGTCTGGCACGAGAGCCAGCGGGGATCCGCATAACGGCGTCGAAGCGGCCCCAAACAGCGGCTGAAGGCGTCGTACGTGATGGACGAGCGGATATATTCGTAGCTCTGCGCTTCCATCATCAAATCCGGAAAACGGCTGCCCAGCGGACGCTGCTGATAGGCCGGTTCCTGCTCGCTCCACTGCCGCATGAGCTTTTGCGCGCGCGAGATCTCGCCGCGCAGCAAATCTCCGAAGCGGTCCTCCATGGTGAAATAGCCGCGCGACACCGCTTCGGAGAGAACGTCCTTAAGGCGATCCTCAAGCAGCTCCTGGGTGCGATATTCCCACCACTGGTCTTCCATGTCGTGCAGCAGCGCGACCCGCTCACGCACACCGTCAACCGCGACCAGCGGCCGCACGCGCCCGTAATCGAGCGGGTATTCCCCGCGCCGCGAAATGGCCAGCTCGGCGGTGATGCGGCCGGCGCGGCGCGCCCCCTGGACCAGCACGAAACCAGTCCAGTCCTTGATGACCGGCTTGCGGTACAGATACAGCAAATAGCGATCGGAGTGGAAATCGCCCAGCCGCTCCCAGGTGGGCATGACGGTCCGCGCGACCTTGTCCATGGCGCCCCCGAAGCGAATGGGCGTGCGGGTGCCCATCCCTTCAAGCTTGGGATCCGCGCCTTTGCTCTTTTTGGGACCGGGTTGTTGCATTCTTCTCCTAAGTGGCGCGCGACACTTGCGCCGCGGACCACCAGGCCCGCTTTCGACAGTTCACCTTCCGCTGCGGCGTCCGACACGGGCACGATCTGGCCGTGCTCAGGGATGGCGCTCCTCATCGTACCTCATCAAGTACGTCTGCGGTGCTTACCCTTCCGCACGACCACCTCGCGCTCCGTCTCAGCCGTCCTCATTACCGGCTCCCGCGATTGGGCGCGTCAACGTTTCTTCTTCCCGGAGTCTAAAAATCCGCCTTCGGGAATGGAATCCGCGCCCAGTTTTGCTGCACGTCGCGGATCGCGTCCGGAAGCGCTTCCGCCACGTCACGGGCGAGCAGTCCGCGCTCGCCGTGGGCGGCCACGTGCAGATCCGCCGCGCGTCCGTGGACGAACGCGCCCACCGCGGCCGCGTCGAAGGGCGCCAGACCTTCGGCAAGCAGCGTCGCGATGATGCCCGTGAGGACGTCGCCCATCCCGCCGCTGGCCATCCCCGGATTGCCGGTGAAGTTGACCCTCACCCGGCCGTCCGGCGCCGCGATGATCGTGTGCGCACCCTTCAGCAGGGCCACCACGTTGAAGCGCGCGGCGCACGCCCGCGCACTTCCAATCGGATCGCCGAGGATCTCTTCAATCGGCTTTCCGAGCAGGCGCGACATCTCGCCGGGGTGCGGGGTGACCACGATCTCGCGGTCACGCTTCGCGTCCGGCAGCGCGAGCAGGCCGTCCGCATCCAGCACCAGCGGCGCCGTGGACGTCTCCAGCAAGTGCCGCACGACGCGCAGGGTTTCCTCCCGACGACCCAGGCCCGGGCCCATGCCCACTCCTCGCGCGTCGGCCAGGGCGGCGTCCAGCGCGGGGATGGCGGACTCGCCCAGCCAGCCGTTTCCCTCGTCGGGGATGGCGTCGGTGAGCGCCTCCCACAGTTGCGGCGCGACCTGTGCCTGTAGACTCGCCGCGATGGCGAGGTGCACGAGGCCGCCGCCGGTACGGAGAGCAGCGCGGGTGCTCAGCATTCCGGCGCCGGTCATGCCACGCGAGCCGGCCACCAGCGTGACGCGGCCGGAGGTGCCCTTGTGCGCCTGGGCAGGCCGCGGGGAAAGCAGGCAGGCGACCCGGCCCGGCTCGGTCAATTCCACGCCGTCGCCTTCACGCTCGGCCACGCTGCTCGGAAAGCCGATTTCCGCCACGTACAGATCGCCGCACCGGGCAGCGCCCGGGTAGAGGACCAGGCCGCCCTTGAGGAATCCCATGGTGACGGTGGCGTCGGCCTTCACCGCGACGGGGCCGACCAGGGCGCCGCAGGTGCCGTTGACGCCGCTGGGGATGTCAACCGCGAGGATGGGCAGGCCCGCCTCGTTCATCTCTTGCACGAGCGCCGCCGCCTCTGCGTTCAGCGGGCGGTCCAGCCCGGTCCCGAAGAGCGCGTCGACGATGAGGCCGGGCTTGCCTGCCTCCGTGGTGTCGAGCTTTTGCAGCAGCGCGTAGCTTGCGGCGGCATCACCCTTCAGCCGGCCCGGATCACCCAGCGTCACCACGCGGGGATTGCCGCCACGCAAACGGAGCACGCGCGCGATCACGTAGCCATCCCCGCCGTTGTTGCCCGGACCGCAGTAAATCGTGGCGTTGCGCCAGCGGTCCGGCCAGCGCTCCTGCAGCACGCGCACGCAGGCGCGGCCGGCGGTTTCCATCAGCACCATGCCCGGCACGCCCATTTCGTCGATGGTGTACCGATCCACGGCGGCCGCCTGCCGGGCGGTCAGAATAATCATGGCGCGAGAGGTTGCGACAGAAAGAGAAGAGGGCCCTGCCGGCCCTCGCTTCTCAGGAGAAATTTAGCGCTTGGTCCACTGGAAGCCGCGCCGCGCGCGCTTCCGACCGTACTTCTTGCGCTCTTTCTCACGCGGATCGCGGGTCAGCAGCCCGGCCTTGCGGAGCGCCGGACGCAGCGCCGCGTCGAAGTTCACCAGGGCGCGGGCGATGCCGTGGCGGATGGCGCCCGCCTGGCCGGCCACGCCGCCGCCGTGGGCGTTCACCTTCACGTCGAAGCGACCGGCGTTCTCGGTCACTTCAAACGGCTGGCGAACGATCATCTCCATGATCTTGCGGCCCATGTACTGCTCGATGGGGCGGCCGTTGATCTCGACCTCACCCTTGCCAGTCGTCAGGCGGACCCGAGCCACCGCGCGCTTGCGGCGGCCGGTTGCGAAGAACATGGGTGCGGAGCTCTTGGCTTTGGCCATTGTCTAAATCACCTCTAACCTTTATTCGCCGGTGGAAGCGCTGATCTCCAGCGCCTGGGGGGCCTGCGCCTGGTGGCGATGCTTGGGGCCCACGTAAACTTTCAGCTTCTTCAAGCGGGGGGCGCGCAGCTTGTTGTTGGGGAGCATCCCCTTGACGGCCTTCTCGATGACCCGCTCCGGATGCGTGTCAAGCATCTTCTGAACAGTGGTCAGCTTGAGCGCGCCGGGGTAACCGGAATGGCGCCAGTACTCCTTGTCGGTCAGCTTCTTACCGGTCAGCGCGATCTTCTCAGCGTTGACCACGACCACGTGATCGCCCACGTCGATGTGCGGGCTGTAGGTGGGTTTGTGCTTGCCCGTGAGAATCTTCGCGATCTCGGTGGCGAGCCGTCCCAGCGTCTTGCCGGTGGCGTCGACCTCGAACCACGCCTTCTCGACTTCGGAAGCCTTGACGTTATAGCACTTCAATTTCGGGTTCCTCCCTGCCGCAGAGGGCAGAACTTTCTCCGGCACGTGACCTCGGGACGCTTACCTATCACTGAGAGGCGACTGAGAGGCGACTGAGAGGCGGCCGGGCGGCGCCGCTGCATTGGGCGGGCGCGGAAACGCACGGAACAGGTGCCCGTGCGAAAAGCCTAGTCATTCTATTACAAACGGCCGCGGGGTGTCAACATGCGTTTCTGGGCTTCTTCCTCCTGGGCGTGCGCGTTCAGACCGGCGCAACCCGGCCCGCCGAGAGAGAGAACCAGTCCAAACACTGGCCCTGAGCGGCTGCTGGCGCACTTCGGTCGAGCAGACGAGGCCGGCAGGCACCACGGGCTTGCGGGCGAAATGGTTGGCCATGGCTGGCAAGAGTCTGTCGCGGGCGTTGCAGCGCATGGAGCGCTTCCGCCTCACGCCCAACCGGCACGACGCCGGGTCCGCGGGGTTCGATCTCACCGAGGAAGATCTTATCGGCGCGCTCGTCGAGAAGAAGCCTCCTCCCCTGCTCTTCGAGCGCTTCAACGAGCCGCGCATCCGTCATGACCTCGAAGTAAACGGCATCTTGCAGAAGATCCTGGCCCGGGGATATCACGACGTGCGGGTGGTTTTCGACTCGGAGTCGTTCTACGACAGCCGCTTCCGTCTCATCGCGCGCCATCCCCTGGTGGACGGGGATTGCACCCTGATCGACTGCCTCACGCATCGCGGCGAGGTGGCCGGCGAATCCCCGTTCACCGGCGAAGCCTACCGATTGAAAGTGTTGCTGCTGGAGTGGATCAATTTTCAGGATCCGGCGCGCCCTCTGCGGCACGGCACTCTCGCGCTGCCCGGTCAGACGCACCCCGGGCTGGGGGTTTTCCGCGAGGCGCTCCAAGTGACCATCTCCTACATGCGGGAGGTGGACATGGACGCCGTGTTCAATGTCCCGGAATATTTTCACAACGCCTTACTGTACTCGTCGTACTTCCGATTCTTCTCGCCGCAGCGCGAGGGACGATTCCAGGCCATGAAGCGGGACTTGCTCTCCCTCGGACTGGCCGAGTCTTCCATCTTTCTCGACGAGGGAAAGGTGCTGCTCGATGGTGATCCGCCGCGGCCTATCCGCTGGGTTCCCGCCGAGCAGGTGTACCCGATCAATCCCAGGCTGGAAGCCTATTTTCGCAGCGACGACTACCTCAAGGCGGTCCGCGAGGAAATGGAAGTCACCCGCTACCGCTACGACCCGCAAGCGCTGGCCCATCAAGAACAAGGACAATGACATGCCTCTGAAAATTGGAACCGATATTCCCTCCCTGGCCGGTGCCACCGGCTGGATCGGAGGCGAAGTAAAAAGCGCCGACCTGCTGGGGAATCCGGCACTGATCCATTTCTGGTCTATCTCCTGCGGATTGTGCTCCGAGCAGATGCCGCAGCTGGTTGCCTGGCGGGACCAGATGGCTGGCCAGGGCCTGAAAGTGGTGGGCGTCCACATGCCCCGCTCGGAAGCCGACACCGATGTCGCGGCGGTGGTGCAGGCGACCATTGATTATGGCCTCACGCAGCCGGTGGCCATCGACAACGAGCACAACGTGGCCGACGCGTTTGCAAACCAGTTCGTGCCGGCGTTTTATTTGTTTGACCGGGAAGGGCATCTCCGCCAGTTCGTGGCCGGAGAATACGGCCTCAAGATGATGGAGCGCGCTCTGGAGCGTGTGTTCGCTGCATCAAGCGAGTAGCTTGCGAAAGTCGCCCAGGGACAGCGTCGGCTGCGCCGCCGCGGGGAGCGGCTTCCAGCGGACGCGGACCTTGCCGGCGTCGATCGGGATCCGCGAGGTTTCCCAGCCCAGCGCCTGTAATTGGGACAGCCAGGTCTTGAAGTCGCCGGGCAGCGCGCGATGGGAGACTTCCATCGCTTCCATGCGCGCCCGCGCGTCGCCGCCGCGGGCCACCATTTTCTGATAGCCCGGCGAGGAAACCAGCTCGCTGAGCAGTTGCGCCTGGTAGATCGCGCGGCCCTGATCCTCGGGGTCGGCATTTTCGGCCAGCACGATGCGGATCTTGTCCCCGTCGTAGTCGAGCAGGTAGCGGTCCGCGCCGTAAAGCGCGCGAAGCCGGTCGAAATGGGCTGCGTCGATGGCAATCTCCTTCAGACCGACACCCACCTCAATTTCTGGACCGTCGGGCAATTTCCGCAGCGCGCGGTCGTCGGCGAAATCCTCGGGAGTGCAATTGCGGTCGGCCACGATCTGCTGGTGCACGAGTCGGCGGATCTGTTTTTCCGCAAGGTCGTCCATCTCCAGGGCGGCGGCCGCCTTGCGGACCGCGACGAGATTGAGCGCGGCCATGCCCACCGCCACCGCCGGGCCGCCCCACGCGCCAAGAACTTTT